>CAJNCT010000142.1:0-78 GCA_905221335.1 bacterium | reverse complement strand
CACTCTGCGTCAGTATCAGCAAGCCAAAGCGCTTCAGCATCAGTAAGTGCAAGCCAATCAGCATCTGTATCAGCTAGC
>CAJNCT010000141.1:0-78 GCA_905221335.1 bacterium | reverse complement strand
AGCCAAAGTGCTTCAGCTTCAGCATCTAACAACCAGAACTCAGCTTCTATCTCAGCAAGCGCGAGCCACTCTGCGTCA
>CAJNCT010000140.1:0-78 GCA_905221335.1 bacterium | reverse complement strand
AGATGCTGAAGCTGATTGACTTGAGCTTACTGATGCGCTAGTTGATTGGCTAGCTGATACAGATGCTGAAGCTGATTC
>CAJNCT010000139.1:0-78 GCA_905221335.1 bacterium | reverse complement strand
CAATCAGCTTCAGCATCTGTATCAGCTAGCCAATCAACTAGCGCATCAGTAAGCTCAAGTCAATCAGCTTCAGCATCT
>CAJNCT010000138.1:0-78 GCA_905221335.1 bacterium | reverse complement strand
CAATCAGCTTCAGCATCTGTATCAGCTAGCCAATCAACTAGCGCATCAGTAAGCTCAAGTCAATCAGCTTCAGCATCA
>CAJNCT010000137.1:0-78 GCA_905221335.1 bacterium | reverse complement strand
GGGGGGGGGGGGGGGGGGGGGGGGGGGGGGGGGGGGGGGGGGGGGGGGGGGGGGGGGGGGGGGGGGGGGGGGGGGGGG
>CAJNCT010000136.1:0-80 GCA_905221335.1 bacterium | reverse complement strand
CTCGCGCTTGCTGAGATAGAAGCTGAGTTCTGGTTGTTAGATGCTGAAGCTGAAGCACTTTGGCTCGCGCTTACTGATGC
>CAJNCT010000135.1:0-80 GCA_905221335.1 bacterium | reverse complement strand
TCAGCAAGCACAAGCTTGAGCAACAGCGTATCAGCCTCAATCAGTGCATCAGTATCAGCAAGCACAAGCTTGAGCAACAG
>CAJNCT010000134.1:0-80 GCA_905221335.1 bacterium | reverse complement strand
GATGCTGAAGCTGATTGACTTGAGCTTACTGATGCGCTAGTTGATTGGCTAGCTGATACAGATGCTGAAGCTGATTGACT
>CAJNCT010000133.1:0-80 GCA_905221335.1 bacterium | reverse complement strand
AATCAGCTTCAGCATCTGTATCAGCTAGCCAATCAACTAGCGCATCAGTAAGCTCAAGTCAATCAGCTTCAGCATCAGTA
>CAJNCT010000132.1:0-82 GCA_905221335.1 bacterium | reverse complement strand
CTTCAGCATCTGTATCAGCTAGCCAATCAACTAGCGCATCAGTAAGCTCAAGTCAATCAGCTTCAGCATCAGTATCTGCAAG
>CAJNCT010000131.1:0-82 GCA_905221335.1 bacterium | reverse complement strand
AATCAGCTTCAGCATCTGTATCAGCTAGCCAATCAACTAGCGCATCAGTAAGCTCAAGTCAATCAGCTTCAGCATCTGTATC
>CAJNCT010000130.1:0-82 GCA_905221335.1 bacterium | reverse complement strand
GCTGATACAGACGCTGAAGCTGATTGGCTTGAGCTTACTGATGCGCTAGTTGATTCGCTTGTGCTTACTGATGCGCTTGCTG
>CAJNCT010000129.1:0-83 GCA_905221335.1 bacterium | reverse complement strand
GATACTGATGCGCTAGTTGATTGGCTAGCTGATACAGACGCTGAAGCTGATTGGCTAGCTGATACAGACGCTGAAGCTGATTG
>CAJNCT010000128.1:0-83 GCA_905221335.1 bacterium | reverse complement strand
GCTTCAGCATCAGTATCAGCAAGCCAATCAACTAGCGCATCAGTATCTGCAAGCCAATCAGCTTCAGCATCTGTAAGTGCAAG
>CAJNCT010000127.1:0-84 GCA_905221335.1 bacterium | reverse complement strand
TGTTGTTTGTTGTTTGTTGTTTGTTGTTTGTTGTTTGTTGTTTGTTGTTTGTTGTTTGTTGTTTGTTGTTTGTTGTTTGTTGTT
>CAJNCT010000126.1:0-85 GCA_905221335.1 bacterium | reverse complement strand
GCTGATTGGCTAGCTGATACAGATGCTGATTGGCTTGCACTTACTGATGCTGAAGCGCTTTGGCTTGCTGATACTGACGCAGAGT
>CAJNCT010000125.1:0-85 GCA_905221335.1 bacterium | reverse complement strand
AATCAACTAGCGCATCAGTATCTGCAAGTCAATCAGCTTCAGCATCAGTATCAGCTAGCCAATCAGCTTCAGCGTCAGTATCAGC
>CAJNCT010000124.1:0-86 GCA_905221335.1 bacterium | reverse complement strand
CTTTGGCTTGCGCTTACTGATGCACTTACGCTTGCACTTGCTGAAGCACTTTGGCTTGCTGTTGCTGAGCTTGATGCTGATTGGCT
>CAJNCT010000123.1:0-86 GCA_905221335.1 bacterium | reverse complement strand
AGCCAATCAGCTTCAGCGTCAGTATCAGCTAGCCAATCAGCTTCAGCATCAGTATCAGCTAGCCAATCAGCTTCAGCATCAGTATC
>CAJNCT010000122.1:0-89 GCA_905221335.1 bacterium | reverse complement strand
GCTTCAGCTTCAGCATCTAACAACCAGAACTCAGCTTCTATCTCAGCAAGCGCGAGCCACTCTGCGTCAATTAGTGCGAGCCAAAGCGC
>CAJNCT010000121.1:0-89 GCA_905221335.1 bacterium | reverse complement strand
GCTAGCTGATACAGACGCTGAAGCTGATTGGCTAGCTCATACAGACGCTGAAGCTGATTGGCTTGCGCATACTGATGCGCTAGTTGATT
>CAJNCT010000120.1:0-89 GCA_905221335.1 bacterium | reverse complement strand
TCTGCTGGTTTCTCTGCTGGTTTCTCTGCTGGTTTCTCTGCTGGTTTCTCTGCTGGTTTCTCTGCTGGTTTCTCTGCTGGTTTCTCTGC
>CAJNCT010000119.1:0-90 GCA_905221335.1 bacterium | reverse complement strand
GCTTCAATTAGTGCATCTGAATCAGCAAGCACAAGCATGAGCAACAGCGTGTCAGCTTCAATTAGTGCTAGCCAATCAGCAAGCACAAGC
>CAJNCT010000118.1:0-90 GCA_905221335.1 bacterium | reverse complement strand
AGACGCTGAAGCTGATTCACTTGCAGATACTGATACGCTAGCTGATTGGCTTGCTGATACAGAAGCTGAAGCTGATTGGCTTGCTGATAC
>CAJNCT010000117.1:0-91 GCA_905221335.1 bacterium | reverse complement strand
GCTGAAGCTGATTGGCTAGCTGATACAGACGCTGAAGCTGATTGGCTAGCTGATACAGACGCTGAAGCTGATTGGCTTGAGCTTACTGATG
>CAJNCT010000116.1:0-92 GCA_905221335.1 bacterium | reverse complement strand
GCAAGCCAAAGCGCTTCAGCATCAGTATCAGCAAGCCAAAGCGCTTCAGCGTCTGTATCAGCTAGCCAATCAGCTTCAGCGTCTGTATCAGC
>CAJNCT010000115.1:0-94 GCA_905221335.1 bacterium | reverse complement strand
TGAGCAACAGCGTGTCAGCTTCAATTAGTGCATCTGAATCAGCAAGCACAAGCATGAGCAACAGCGTGTCAGCTTCAATTAGTGCTAGCCAATC
>CAJNCT010000114.1:0-95 GCA_905221335.1 bacterium | reverse complement strand
ACGCTGTTGCTCAAGCTTGTGCTTGCTGATTGGCTTGCACTGATTGAGGCAGACACGCTGTTGCTCAAGCTTGTGCTTGCTGATTGGCTCGCACT
>CAJNCT010000113.1:0-96 GCA_905221335.1 bacterium | reverse complement strand
AGCCAATCAGCTTCAGCGTCTGTATCAGCAAGCCAAAGCGCTTCAGCATCAGTATCAGCAAGCCAAAGCGCTTCAGCATCAGTATCAGCAAGCCAA
>CAJNCT010000112.1:0-96 GCA_905221335.1 bacterium | reverse complement strand
AGATGCTGAAGCTGATTCACTTGCAGATACTGATGCTGCAGCTGATTCACTTGAGCTTACTGATGCTGAAGCTGATACACTTGCAGATACGGGTGC
>CAJNCT010000111.1:0-96 GCA_905221335.1 bacterium | reverse complement strand
AGATAAACTGAAAATAGGCAAAAAAGTCCTTGACAAAGAGGAAAAAGTAGGTATAATAGAAAGAGTTGAAAAGCTCAAGGTCCGTTGGTCAAGGGG
>CAJNCT010000110.1:0-97 GCA_905221335.1 bacterium | reverse complement strand
CTTCAGCATCAGTATCAGCTAGCCAATCAGCTTCAGCGTCAGTATCAGCTAGCCAATCAGCTTCAGCATCAGTATCAGCTAGCCAATCAGCTTCAGC
>CAJNCT010000109.1:0-97 GCA_905221335.1 bacterium | reverse complement strand
CTAGCTGATACAGATGCTGATTGGCTTGCACTTACTGATGCTGAAGCGCTTTGGCTTGCTGATACTGACGCAGAGTGGCTCGCGCTTGCTGAGATAG
>CAJNCT010000108.1:0-99 GCA_905221335.1 bacterium | reverse complement strand
AAGCCAATCAGCTAGCGCATCAGTATCAGCAAGCCAATCAGCTTCAGCTTCTGTATCAGCAAGCCAATCAGCTAGCGTATCAGTATCTGCAAGTGAATC
>CAJNCT010000107.1:0-99 GCA_905221335.1 bacterium | reverse complement strand
TCAGCGTCTGTATCAGCTAGCCAATCAACTAGCGCATCAGTATCTGCAAGTCAATCAGCTTCAGCATCAGTATCAGCTAGCCAATCAGCTTCAGCGTCA
>CAJNCT010000106.1:0-99 GCA_905221335.1 bacterium | reverse complement strand
AGACGCTGAAGCTGATTGGCTAGCTGATACAGACGCTGAAGCTGATTCGCTTGTGCTTACTGATGCGCTAGTTGATTCGCTTGTGCTTACTGATGCGCT
>CAJNCT010000105.1:0-100 GCA_905221335.1 bacterium | reverse complement strand
GCGCTTGCTGATTGGCTTGCACTTACTGATGCTGAAGCGCTTTGGCTTGCAGATACAGATGCTGAAGCTGATTGACTAGCTGATACTGATGCTGAAGCTG
>CAJNCT010000104.1:0-101 GCA_905221335.1 bacterium | reverse complement strand
GCTTCAGCGTCAGTATCAGCTAGCCAATCAGCTTCAGCATCAGTATCAGCTAGCCAATCAGCTTCAGCATCAGTATCAGCTAGCCAATCAGCTTCAGCGTC
>CAJNCT010000103.1:0-104 GCA_905221335.1 bacterium | reverse complement strand
TCAGCTTCAGCATCTAACAACCAGAACTCAGCTTCTATCTCAGCAAGCGCGAGTCACTCTGCGTCAGTATCAGCAAGCCAAAGCGCTTCAGCATCAGTAAGTGC
>CAJNCT010000102.1:0-104 GCA_905221335.1 bacterium | reverse complement strand
CAGCTTCAGCGTCTGTAAGCTCAAGTGAATCAGCTTCAGCGTCTGTAAGCTCAAGTCAATCAGCTAGCGCATCAGTATCAGCAAGCCAAAGCGCTTCAGCATCT
>CAJNCT010000101.1:0-104 GCA_905221335.1 bacterium | reverse complement strand
GTGTCTGCTTCAATCAGTGCGAGCCAATCAGCAAGCACAAGCTTGAGCAACAGCGTATCAGCGTCAATCAGTGCTTCAGTATCAGCAAGCACAAGCTTGAGCAA
>CAJNCT010000100.1:0-104 GCA_905221335.1 bacterium | reverse complement strand
CTTCAGCATCAGTAAGTGCAAGCCAATCAGCAAGCGCATCAGTAAGCACAAGCGAATCAACTAGCGCATCAGTAAGCTCAAGCCAATCAGCTTCAGCGTCTGTA
>CAJNCT010000099.1:0-106 GCA_905221335.1 bacterium | reverse complement strand
AATCAGCTTCAGCATCAGTATCTGCAAGTGAATCAGCTTCAGCATCTGTATCAGCTAGCCAATCAACTAGCGCATCAGTATCTGCAAGTGAATCAGCTTCAGCATC
>CAJNCT010000098.1:0-110 GCA_905221335.1 bacterium | reverse complement strand
GCTTCAGCGTCTGTATCAGCTAGCCAATCAGCTTCAGCGTCTGTATCAGCTAGCCAATCAACTAGCGCATCAGTATCTGCAAGTCAATCAGCTTCAGCATCAGTATCAGC
>CAJNCT010000097.1:0-110 GCA_905221335.1 bacterium | reverse complement strand
GATGCGCTAGTTGATTGGCTTGCTGATACTGATGCTGAAGCTGATTCACTTGCAGATACAGACGCGCTAGTTGATTGGCTTGCACTTACTGATGCTGAAGTTGATTCACT
>CAJNCT010000096.1:0-111 GCA_905221335.1 bacterium | reverse complement strand
TTGGCTTGCACTTACTGATGCTGAAGCGCTTTGGCTTGCTGATACTGACGCAGAGTGGCTCGCGCTTGCTGAGATAGAAGCTGAGTTCTGGTTGTTAGATGCTGAAGCTGA
>CAJNCT010000095.1:0-113 GCA_905221335.1 bacterium | reverse complement strand
CAATCAACTAGCGCGTCTGTATCTGCAAGTGAATCAGCTTCAGCATCAGTATCAGCAAGCCAATCAACTAGCGCATCAGTATCTGCAAGCCAATCAGCTTCAGCATCTGTAAG
>CAJNCT010000094.1:0-115 GCA_905221335.1 bacterium | reverse complement strand
CATCTGAATCAGCAAGCACAAGCATGAGCAACAGCGTGTCAGCTTCAATTAGTGCTAGCCAATCAGCAAGCACAAGCTTGAGTAACAGCGTGTCAGCTTCAATTAGTGCGAGCCA
>CAJNCT010000093.1:0-115 GCA_905221335.1 bacterium | reverse complement strand
GAAGCTGATTGGCTAGCTGATACAGACGCTGAAGCGCTTTGGCTTGCTGATACTGATGCTGAAGCGCTTTGGCTTGCTGATACTGATGCTGAAGCGCTTTGGCTTGCTGATACAG
>CAJNCT010000092.1:0-115 GCA_905221335.1 bacterium | reverse complement strand
AATCAGCTTCAGCGTCTGTATCAGCTAGCCAATCAATTTCAGCATCAGTATCTGCAAGCCAAAGCGCTTCAGCATCAGTATCAGCAAGCCAAAGCGCTTCAGCGTCTGTATCAGC
>CAJNCT010000091.1:0-116 GCA_905221335.1 bacterium | reverse complement strand
AGTCAAAGTGCTTCAACATCAGTAAGTGCAAGCCAATCAGCTTCAGCTTCAGCATCTAACAACCAGAACTCAGCTTCTATCTCAGCAAGCGCGAGCCACTCTGCGTCAATTAGTGC
>CAJNCT010000090.1:0-117 GCA_905221335.1 bacterium | reverse complement strand
GCTCATGCTTGTGCTTGCTGATTGGCTCGCACTGATTGAGGCAGACACGCTGTTGCTCATGCTTGTGCTTGCTGATTGACTTGCACTAATTGAAGCAGACACGCTGTTGCTCAAGCT
>CAJNCT010000089.1:0-117 GCA_905221335.1 bacterium | reverse complement strand
GCTTACTGATGCGCTAGTTGATTCGCTTGTGCTTACTGATGCGCTTGCTGATTGGCTTGCACTTACTGATGCTGAAGCGCTTTGGCTTGCAGATACAGATGCTGAAGCTGATTGACT
>CAJNCT010000088.1:0-118 GCA_905221335.1 bacterium | reverse complement strand
GACGCTGAAGCTGATTGACTTGAGCTTACTGATGCGCTAGCTGATTGACTTGCAGATACAGACGCTGAAGCTGATTGGCTAGCTGATACTGATGCTGAAGCGCTTTGGCTAGCAGATA
>CAJNCT010000087.1:0-119 GCA_905221335.1 bacterium | reverse complement strand
TGGCTCGCGCTTGCTGAGATAGAAGCTGAGTTCTGGTCGTTAGATGCTGAAGCTGAGGCACTTTGGCTCGCGCTTACTGATGTTGAAGCACTTTGACTTGCAGATACTGATGCTGAAGC
>CAJNCT010000086.1:0-122 GCA_905221335.1 bacterium | reverse complement strand
AGCCAAAGCGCTTCAGCATCTGTATCAGCAAGTGAATCAGCTTCAGCATCAGTATCTGCAAGCCAATCAGCTTCAGCTTCTGTATCAGCTAGCCAATCAACTAGCGCATCAGTATCTGCAAG
>CAJNCT010000085.1:0-122 GCA_905221335.1 bacterium | reverse complement strand
GATGCTGAAGCTGATTGACTTGAGCTTACTGATGCGCTAGTTGATTGGCTAGCTGATACAGATGCTGAAGCTGATTCACTTGCAGATACTGATGCGCTAGTTGATTGGCTAGCTGATACAGA
>CAJNCT010000084.1:0-124 GCA_905221335.1 bacterium | reverse complement strand
GCTTGTGCTTGCTGATTGACTTGCACTAATTGAAGCAGACACGCTGTTGCTCAAGCTTGTGCTTGCTGAGTGGCTCGCACTGATTGAAGCAGACACGCTGTTGCTCATGCTTGTGCTTGCTGAT
>CAJNCT010000083.1:0-125 GCA_905221335.1 bacterium | reverse complement strand
TCAGTATCAGCAAGCCAAAGCGCTTCAGCATCAGTAAGTGCAAGCCAATCAGCATCTGTATCAGCTAGCCAATCAGCAAGCGCCTCTGTATCAGCAAGTCAAAGTACTTCAGCATCAGTAAGCGC
>CAJNCT010000082.1:0-125 GCA_905221335.1 bacterium | reverse complement strand
GCTGAAGCGCTTTGGCTTGCTGATACTGATGCTGAAGCGCTTTGGCTTGCTGATACAGACGCTGAAGCTGATTGGCTAGCTGATACAGACGCTGAAGCGCTTTGGCTTGCTGATACTGATGCTGA
>CAJNCT010000081.1:0-128 GCA_905221335.1 bacterium | reverse complement strand
TCAGTAAGCGCGAGCCAAAGTGCTTCAGCTTCAGCATCTAACAACCAGAACTCAGCTTCTATCTCAGCAAGCGCGAGCCACTCTGCGTCAGTATCAGCAAGTCAAAGCGCTTCAGCATCGGTAAGTGC
>CAJNCT010000080.1:0-128 GCA_905221335.1 bacterium | reverse complement strand
GCTTCAGCATCTGTATCAGCTAGCCAATCAACTAGCGCATCAGTAAGCTCAAGTCAATCAGCTTCAGCATCTGTATCAGCTAGCCAATCAACTAGCGCATCAGTAAGCTCAAGTCAATCAGCTTCAGC
>CAJNCT010000079.1:0-128 GCA_905221335.1 bacterium | reverse complement strand
GCACTTACTGATGCTGAAGCGCTTTGGCTTGCTGATACTGACGCAGAGTGACTCGCGCTTGCTGAGATAGAAGCTGAGTTCTGGTTGTTAGATGCTGAAGCTGAAGCACTTTGGCTGGCGCTTACTGA
>CAJNCT010000078.1:0-130 GCA_905221335.1 bacterium | reverse complement strand
TATCTGCAAGTGAATCAGCTTCAGCGTCTGTAAGCTCAAGTCAATCAGCTAGCGCATCAGTATCTGCAAGTGAATCAGCTTCAGCATCAGTAAGCTCAAGTGAATCAGCTTCAGCATCAGTATCTGCAAG
>CAJNCT010000077.1:0-131 GCA_905221335.1 bacterium | reverse complement strand
CTAGCTGATACAGATGCTGATTGGCTTGCACTTACTGATGCTGAAGCGCTTTGGCTTGCTGATACTGACGCAGAGTGACTCGCGCTTGCTGAGATAGAAGCTGAGTTCTGGTTGTTAGATGCTGAAGCTGA
>CAJNCT010000076.1:0-131 GCA_905221335.1 bacterium | reverse complement strand
AGATACAGACGCTGAAGCTGATTCACTTGCAGATACAGACGCTGAAGCTGATTCGCTTGCAGATACTGATGCTGAAGTTGATTGACTTGCAGATACAGACGCTGAAGCTGATTCACTTGCAGATACAGACG
>CAJNCT010000075.1:0-133 GCA_905221335.1 bacterium | reverse complement strand
GATGCGCTAGTTGATTGGCTAGCACTTACAGACGCTGAAGCTGATTGGCTTGCACTTACAGACGCTGAAGCTGATTGGCTTGAGCTTACTGATGCGCTAGTTGATTCGCTTGTGCTTACTGATGCGCTTGCTG
>CAJNCT010000074.1:0-134 GCA_905221335.1 bacterium | reverse complement strand
GATTGACTTGCAGATACAGACGCTGAAGCTGATTGACTTGAGCTTACTGATGCGCTTGCTGATTGGCTTGCAGATACTGATGCTGAAGCTGATTGACTTGCACTTACTGATGCGCTAGTTGATTGGCTTGATGA
>CAJNCT010000073.1:0-136 GCA_905221335.1 bacterium | reverse complement strand
TGACTTGCAGATACAGACGCTGAAGCTGATTGGCTAGCTGATACTGATGCTGAAGCGCTTTGGCTTGCAGATACAGACGCTGAAGCTGATTGGCTAGCTGATACTGATGCTGAAGCTGATTGGCTTGCAGATACTG
>CAJNCT010000072.1:0-136 GCA_905221335.1 bacterium | reverse complement strand
TAAGCTCAAGTCAATCAGCTAGCGCATCAGTATCAGCAAGCCAAAGCGCTTCAGCATCTGTATCAGCAAGCCAATCAGCTTCAGCTTCTGTATCAGCAAGCCAATCAGCTAGCGTATCAGTATCTGCAAGTGAATC
>CAJNCT010000071.1:0-140 GCA_905221335.1 bacterium | reverse complement strand
CACTCTGCGTCAGTATCAGCAAGCCAAAGCGCTTCAGCATCAGTAAGTGCTAGTCAATCAGCATCTGTATCAGCTAGCCAATCAGCTTCAGCTTCAGCTTCAGTATCTGCAAGTCAAAGTACTTCAGCATCAGTAAGCGC
>CAJNCT010000070.1:0-140 GCA_905221335.1 bacterium | reverse complement strand
GATGCGCTAGTTGATTGGCTTGCTGATACTGATGCTGAAGCTGATTCACTTGCAGATACAGACGCGCTAGTTGATTGACTTGCAGATACAGACGCTGAAGCTGATTGGCTAGCTGATACTGATGCTGAAGTTGATTCACT
>CAJNCT010000069.1:0-141 GCA_905221335.1 bacterium | reverse complement strand
TAGTTGATTGACTTGCAGATACAGACGCTGAAGCTGATTGGCTAGCTGATACTGATGCTGAAGTTGATTCACTTGCAGATACTGATGCGCTAGCTGATTGACTTGAGCTTACAGACGCTGAAGCTGATTCACTTGCAGATA
>CAJNCT010000068.1:0-143 GCA_905221335.1 bacterium | reverse complement strand
CTTACAGATGCTGAAGCTGATTGGCTTGCAGATACTGATGCGCTAGTTGATTGGCTTGCTGATACTGATGCTGAAGCGCTTTGGCTTGCTGATACTGATGCGCTAGCTGATTGACTTGAGCTTACAGACGCTGAAGCTGATTG
>CAJNCT010000067.1:0-144 GCA_905221335.1 bacterium | reverse complement strand
AGCCAATCAGCTTCAGCGTCTGTATCAGCTAGCCAATCAGCTTCAGCGTCTGTATCAGCTAGCCAATCAGCTTCAGCATCAGTATCAGCTAGTCAATCAGCTTCAGCATCTGTATCTGCAAGCCAAAGCGCTTCAGCATCAGTA
>CAJNCT010000066.1:0-146 GCA_905221335.1 bacterium | reverse complement strand
GATGCTGAAGTTGATTCACTTGCAGATACTGATGCTGAAGCTGATTCACTTGAGCTTACTGATACGCTTGCTGATTCGCTTGAGCTTACTGATGCTGAAGCGCTTTGGCTAGCTGATACTGATGCGCTTGCTGATTGACTTGAGCT
>CAJNCT010000065.1:0-151 GCA_905221335.1 bacterium | reverse complement strand
GCAGACACGCTGTTGCTCATGCTTGTGCTTGCTGATTGACTTGCACTAATTGAAGCAGACACGCTGTTGCTCAAGCTTGTGCTTGCTGATTGACTTGCACTAATTGAAGCAGACACGCTGTTGCTCAAGCTTGTGCTTGCTGAGTGGCTCG
>CAJNCT010000064.1:0-151 GCA_905221335.1 bacterium | reverse complement strand
GAACCCACGCACGCTTTTACACGCCTGACGGTTTTCAAGACCGTTCCCTTCAGCCAGACTTGGGTAATCCTCCAAAAATAGTCCGTACGGGATTCGAACCCGTGTTACCGCCGTGAAAAGGCGGTGTCTTAACCCCTTGACCAACGGACCA
>CAJNCT010000063.1:0-155 GCA_905221335.1 bacterium | reverse complement strand
GCTGAAGCGCTTTGGCTTGCTGATACTGATGCTGAAGCGCTTTGGCTTGCTGATACAGACGCTGAAGCTGATTGGCTTGCTGATACTGATGCTGAAGCTGATTGACTTGCAGATACTGATGCGCTAGTTGATTGGCTAGCTGATACAGACGCTGA
>CAJNCT010000062.1:0-155 GCA_905221335.1 bacterium | reverse complement strand
GCAAGCACAAGCTTGAGCAACAGCGTATCAGCGTCAATCAGTGCTTCAGTATCAGCAAGCACAAGCTTGAGCAACAGTGTGTCTGCTTCAATCAGTGCGAGCCACTCAGCAAGCACAAGCTTGAGCAACAGCGTATCAGCGTCAATCAGTGCTTC
>CAJNCT010000061.1:0-158 GCA_905221335.1 bacterium | reverse complement strand
GCTGAAGCTGATTGACTTGAGCTTACTGATGCGCTAGTTGATTGGCTAGCTGATACAGATGCTGAAGCTGATTGACTTGCAGATACAGATGCTGAAGCTGATTGACTTGAGCTTACTGATGCGCTAGTTGATTGGCTAGCTGATACAGATGCTGAAGC
>CAJNCT010000060.1:0-158 GCA_905221335.1 bacterium | reverse complement strand
TTTGGGAGTTTAGCTCAGCTGGGAGAGCATCTGCCTTACAAGCAGAGGGTCAGCGGTTCGATCCCGTTAACTCCCATTTTAGCGGGTGTAGTTTAGTGGTAAAACTACAGCCTTCCAAGCTGTTGTCGCGAGTTCGATTCTCGTCACCCGCTTTGAAC
>CAJNCT010000059.1:0-158 GCA_905221335.1 bacterium | reverse complement strand
GCTGAAGCTGATTGACTTGAGCTTACTGATGCGCTAGTTGATTGGCTAGCTGATACAGATGCTGAAGCTGATTGACTAGCTGATACAGATGCTGAAGCTGATTGACTTGAGCTTACTGATGCGCTAGTTGATTGGCTAGCTGATACAGATGCTGAAGC
>CAJNCT010000058.1:0-161 GCA_905221335.1 bacterium | reverse complement strand
TGGGCGCGTAGCTCAGGTGGTTAGAGCGCACGCCTGATAAGCGTGAGGTCGGTGGTTCGAGTCCACTCGTGCCCATTTATGAATATGGTCCGTTGGTCAAGGGGTTAAGACACCGCCTTTTCACGGCGGTAACACGGGTTCGAATCCCGTACGGACTATTT
>CAJNCT010000057.1:0-164 GCA_905221335.1 bacterium | reverse complement strand
GCTGAAGCTGATTGGCTAGCTGATACAGACGCTGAAGCTGATTGGCTAGCTGATACAGACGCTGAAGCTGATTGGCTTGCAGATACAGACGCTGAAGCTGATTGGCTAGCTGATACTGATGCTGAAGCTGATTGGCTAGCTGATACTGATGCTGAAGCTGATTG
>CAJNCT010000056.1:0-164 GCA_905221335.1 bacterium | reverse complement strand
CAGCTTCAGCATCTGTATCAGCTAGCCAATCAACTAGCGCATCAGTAAGCTCAAGTCAATCAGCTTCAGCATCAGTAAGCTCAAGTCAATCAGCTTCAGCATCAGTATCTGCAAGTGAATCAGCTTCAGCATCTGTATCAGCTAGCCAATCAACTAGCGCATCA
>CAJNCT010000055.1:0-167 GCA_905221335.1 bacterium | reverse complement strand
GTGCTTGCTGATTGGCTTGCACTGATTGAGGCAGACACGCTGTTGCTCAAGCTTGTGCTTGCTGATTGGCTCGCACTAATTGATGCGGATACGCTGTTGCTCAAGCTTGTGCTTGCTGATTGGCTTGCACTGATTGAGGCAGACACGCTGTTGCTCAAGCTTGTGCT
>CAJNCT010000054.1:0-170 GCA_905221335.1 bacterium | reverse complement strand
TGGCTAGCTGATACAGATGCTGAAGCTGATTCACTTGCAGATACTGATGCGCTAGTTGATTGGCTAGCTGATACAGAAGCTGAAGCTGATTGACTTGCAGATACTGATGCTGAAGCTGATTGACTTGAGCTTACTGATGCGCTAGTTGATTGGCTAGCTGATACAGATGC
>CAJNCT010000053.1:0-179 GCA_905221335.1 bacterium | reverse complement strand
TCAGTATCAGCAAGCCAAAGCGCTTCAGCATCAGTAAGTGCAAGCCAATCAGCATCTGTATCAGCTAGCCAATCAGCTTCAGCTTCAGCGTCAGTAAGTGCAAGCCAAAGTGCTTCAGCTTCAGCATCTAACAACCAGAACTCAGCTTCTATCTCAGCAAGCGCGAGCCACTCTGCGTC
>CAJNCT010000052.1:0-182 GCA_905221335.1 bacterium | reverse complement strand
GAATCAGCTTCAGCATCTGTATCAGCTAGCCAATCAACTAGCGCATCAGTATCTGCAAGTGAATCAGCTTCAGCATCAGTATCTGCAAGTCAATCAGCTTCAGCTTCTGTATCAGCTAGCCAATCAACTAGCGCATCAGTATCTGCAAGTGAATCAGCTTCAGCATCTGTATCAGCTAGCCA
>CAJNCT010000051.1:0-182 GCA_905221335.1 bacterium | reverse complement strand
TGATGCTGAAGCGCTTTGGCTTGCAGATACTGATGCTGAAATTGATTGGCTAGCTGATACAGACGCTGAAGCTGATTCGCTTGAGCTTACTGATGCGCTAGTTGATTGGCTTGCTGATACTGATGCTGAAGCGCTTTGGCTTGCTGATACTGATGCTGAAGCGCTTTGGCTTGCTGATACAG
>CAJNCT010000050.1:0-185 GCA_905221335.1 bacterium | reverse complement strand
GAAGCTGAGTTCTGGTTGTTAGATGCTGAAGCTGAAGCTGATTGGCTTGCACTTACTGATGTTGAAGCACTTTGACTTGCTGATTCTGATGCGCTTGCTGATTGGCTTGCTGATACAGACGCTGAGTGACTTGCACTTACTGATGTTGAAGCACTTTGGCTTGCGCTTACTGATGCACTTACGCT
>CAJNCT010000049.1:0-188 GCA_905221335.1 bacterium | reverse complement strand
TCAGTATCAGCAAGCCAAAGCGCTTCAGCATCAGTAAGTGCAAGCCAATCAGCATCTGTATCAGCTAGCCAATCAGCAAGCGCCTCTGTATCAGCAAGTCAAAGTGCTTCAACATCAGTAAGCGCGAGCCAAAGTGCTTCAGCTTCAGCATCTAACAACCAGAACTCAGCTTCTATCTCAGCAAGCGC
>CAJNCT010000048.1:0-191 GCA_905221335.1 bacterium | reverse complement strand
CTCGCGCTTGCTGAGATAGAAGCTGAGTTCTGGTTGTTAGATGCTGAAGCTGAGGCACTTTGGCTGGCGCTTACTGATGCTGAAGTACTTTGACTTGCTGATACAGAGGCGCTTGCTGATTGGCTAGCTGATACAGATGCTGATTGGCTTGCACTTACTGATGCTGAAGCGCTTTGGCTTGCTGATACTGA
>CAJNCT010000047.1:0-191 GCA_905221335.1 bacterium | reverse complement strand
CATCAGTAAGCTCAAGCCAATCAGCTTCAGCGTCTGTATCAGCTAGCCAATCAGCTTCAGCGTCTGTATCAGCTAGCGAATCAACTAGCGCATCAGTATCTGCAAGTCAATCAGCTTCAGCATCAGTATCAGCTAGCCAATCAGCTTCAGCGTCAGTATCAGCTAGCCAATCAGCTTCAGCATCAGTATCA
>CAJNCT010000046.1:0-192 GCA_905221335.1 bacterium | reverse complement strand
AGCTGATTCACTTGCAGATACAGACGCTGAAGCTGATTGGCTAGCTGATACAGAAGCTGAAGCTGATTCGCTTGAGCTTACTGATGCTGAAGCTGATTGACTTGCAGATATAGACGCTGAAGCTGATTGGCTAGCTGATACTGATGCTGAAGTTGATTCACTTGAGCTTACTGATGCTGAAGCTGATTGGCT
>CAJNCT010000045.1:0-204 GCA_905221335.1 bacterium | reverse complement strand
AGCCAATCAGCTTCAGCGTCAGTATCAGCTAGCCAATCAGCTTCAGCATCAGTATCAGCTAGCCAATCAGCTTCAGCGTCTGTATCTGCAAGCGAATCAGCTTCAGCGTCAGTATCAGCTAGCCAATCAGCAAGCGCATCAGTAAGCACAAGCGAATCAACTAGCGCATCAGTAAGCTCAAGCCAATCAGCTTCAGCGTCTGTA
>CAJNCT010000044.1:0-207 GCA_905221335.1 bacterium | reverse complement strand
TGAAGCTGACACGCTGTTGCTCATGCTTGTGCTTGCTGATTCAGATGCACTAATTGAAGCTGACACGCTGTTGCTCATGCTTGTGCTTGCTGATTGGCTCGCACTGATTGAGGCAGACACGCTGTTGCTCATGCTTGTGCTTGCTGATTCAGATGCACTAATTGAAGCTGACACGCTGTTGCTCAAGCTTGTGCTTGCTGATTGGCT
>CAJNCT010000043.1:0-218 GCA_905221335.1 bacterium | reverse complement strand
AGCGCATCAGTATCTGCAAGTCAATCAGCTTCAGCATCAGTATCAGCTAGCCAATCAGCTTCAGCGTCAGTATCAGCAAGCCAAAGCGCTTCAGCATCAGTATCAGCAAGCCAATCAGCTTCAGCATCAGTATCAGCTAGTCAATCAGCTTCAGCGTCTGTATCAGCTAGCCAATCAGCTTCAGCGTCTGTATCAGCTAGCCAATCAACTAGCGCATC
>CAJNCT010000042.1:0-218 GCA_905221335.1 bacterium | reverse complement strand
GAAGCTGAGTTCTGGTTGTTAGATGCTGAAGCTGAAGCTGATTGGCTTGCACTTACTGATGTTGAAGCACTTTGACTAGCTGATTCTGATGCGCTTGCTGATACAGATGCTGAGTGACTTGCACTTACTGATGCTGAAGCGCTTTGGCTTGCGCTTACTGATGCACTTACGCTTGCACTTGCTGAAGCACTTTGGCTTGCTGTTGCTGAGCTTGATGC
>CAJNCT010000041.1:0-221 GCA_905221335.1 bacterium | reverse complement strand
AGCACAAGCTTGAGCAACAGCGTGTCTGCCTCAATCAGTGCAAGCCAATCAGCAAGCACAAGCTTGAGCAACAGCGTGTCTGCCTCAATCAGTGCTTCAGTATCAGCAAGCACAAGCTTGAGCAACAGCGTGTCAGCGTCAATCAGTGCGAGCCAATCAGCAAGCACAAGCTTGAGCAACAGCGTGTCTGCCTCAATCAGTGCAAGCCAATCAGCAAGCAC
>CAJNCT010000040.1:0-221 GCA_905221335.1 bacterium | reverse complement strand
GTGCTTGCTGATTGGCTTGCACTGATTGAGGCAGACACGCTGTTGCTCAAGCTTGTGCTTGCTGATTGGCTCGCACTAATTGATGCGGATACGCTGTTGCTCAAGCTTGTGCTTGCTGATTCAGATGCACTGATTGATGCGGATACGCTGTTGCTCAAGCTTGTGCTTGCTGATTGGCTTGCACTGATTGAGGCAGACACGCTGTTGCTCAAGCTTGTGCT
>CAJNCT010000039.1:0-222 GCA_905221335.1 bacterium | reverse complement strand
GCATCTGTATCAGCTAGCCAATCAACTAGCGCATCAGTAAGCTCAAGTCAATCAGCTTCAGCATCAGTATCTGCAAGCCAATCAACTAGCGCATCAGTAAGCTCAAGCGAATCAGCTTCAGCGTCTGTATCAGCTAGCCAATCAACTTCAGCATCTGTATCAGCTAGCCAATCAACTAGCGCATCAGTAAGCTCAAGTCAATCAGCTTCAGCATCAGTATCT
>CAJNCT010000038.1:0-224 GCA_905221335.1 bacterium | reverse complement strand
CAATCAGCTTCAGCGTCTGTAAGTGCAAGCCAATCAGCTTCAGCGTCTGTAAGTGCTAGCCAATCAACTAGCGCATCAGTAAGCTCAAGTCAATCAGCTTCAGCATCAGTATCTGCAAGCGAATCAACTAGCGCATCAGTAAGCTCAAGTCAATCAGCTTCAGCATCTGTATCTGCAAGCCAAAGCGCTTCAGCATCAGTAAGTGCAAGCCAATCAGCAAGCGC
>CAJNCT010000037.1:0-228 GCA_905221335.1 bacterium | reverse complement strand
AGCTTGAGCAACAGCGTATCAGCGTCAATCAGTGCTTCAGTATCAGCAAGCACAAGCTTGAGCAACAGCGTATCAGCCTCAATCAGTGCATCTGAATCAGCAAGCAACAACTCAAGTAGTACTTCAGTTTCAACAAGTACTTCAGTAAGCTTGAGCAATAGCGTTTCAAGCAGTTTGAGTACAAGTGCGTCACAACAATCTAACTCATTCAGCTATAGTAAGGGTGAG
>CAJNCT010000036.1:0-236 GCA_905221335.1 bacterium | reverse complement strand
ACCAGAACTCAGCTTCTATCTCAGCAAGCGCGAGTCACTCTGCGTCAGTATCAGCAAGCCAAAGCGCTTCAGCATCAGTAAGTGCTAGTCAATCAGCATCTGTATCAGCTAGCCAATCAGCTTCAGCTTCAGCTCATATCAGCAAGTCAAAGTACTTCAGCATCAGTAAGCGCGAGCCAAAGTGCTTCAGCTTCAGCATCTAACAACCAGAACTCAGCTTCTATCTCAGCAAGCGC
>CAJNCT010000035.1:0-260 GCA_905221335.1 bacterium | reverse complement strand
GAAGCACTGATTGACGCTGATACGCTGTTGCTCAAGCTTGTGCTTGCTGAGTGGCTCGCACTGATTGAAGCAGACACGCTGTTGCTCATGCTTGTGCTTGCTGATTCAGATGCACTGATTGATGCAGATACGCTATTGCTCATGCTTGTGCTTGCTGATACTGAAGCACTGATTGAGGCAGACACGCTGTTACTCAAGCTTGTGCTTGCTGATTGGCTTGCACTGATTGAGGCAGACACGCTGTTGCTCAAGCTTGTGCT
>CAJNCT010000034.1:0-260 GCA_905221335.1 bacterium | reverse complement strand
GACGCAGAGTGGCTCGCGCTTGCTGAGATAGAAGCTGAGTTCTGGTTGTTAGATGCTGAAGCTGAAGCACTTTGGCTGGCGCTTACTGATGCTGAAGTACTTTGACTTGCTGATACAGAGGCGCTTGCTGATTGGCTAGCTGATACAGACGCTGAGTGACTTGCACTTACTGATGTTGAAGCACTTTGGCTTGCGCTTACTGATGCACTTACGCTTGCACTTGCTGAAGCACTTTGGCTTGCTGTTGCTGAGCTTGATGC
>CAJNCT010000033.1:0-305 GCA_905221335.1 bacterium | reverse complement strand
GCACTTACTGATGCTGAAGCGCTTTGGCTTGCTGATACTGACGCAGAGTGACTCGCGCTTGCTGAGATAGAAGCTGAGTTCTGGTTGTTAGATGCTGAAGCTGAAGCACTTTGGCTCGCGCTTACTGATGCTGAAGTACTTTGACTTGCTGATACAGAGGCGCTTGCTGATTGGCTAGCTGATACAGATGCTGATTGACTAGCACTTACCGATGCTGAAGCGCTTTGACTTGCTGATACTGACGCAGAGTGGCTCGCGCTTGCTGAGATAGAAGCTGAGTTCTGGTTGTTAGATGCTGAAGCTGA
>CAJNCT010000032.1:0-334 GCA_905221335.1 bacterium | reverse complement strand
GATTGGCTCGCACTGATTGAGGCAGACACGCTGTTGCTCATGCTTGTGCTTGCTGATTCAGATGCACTAATTGAAGCTGACACGCTGTTGCTCAAGCTTGTGCTTGCTGATTGGCTAGCACTGATTGAGGCAGACACGCTGTTGCTCATGCTTGTGCTTGCTGATTGGCTCGCACTAATTGAAGCAGACACACTGTTGCTCAAGCTTGTGCTTGCTGAGTGGCTCGCACTAATTGAAGCTGACACGCTGTTACTCAAGCTTGTGCTTGCTGATTGGCTAGCACTAATTGAAGCTGACACGCTGTTGCTCATGCTTGTGCTTGCTGATTCAGATG
>CAJNCT010000031.1:0-350 GCA_905221335.1 bacterium | reverse complement strand
AGCCAATCAGCTTCAGCGTCTGTATCAGCTAGCCAATCAGCTTCAGCGTCTGTATCAGCTAGCCAATCAGCTTCAGCATCAGTATCTGCAAGTCAATCAGCTTCAGCGTCAGTATCAGCTAGCCAAAGCGCTTCAGCATCAGTAAGTGCAAGCCAATCAGCAAGCGCATCAGTATCAGCAAGCCAATCAGCTTCAGCATCAGTATCAGCTAGTCAATCAGCTTCAGCGTCAGTATCAGCTAGCCAATCAGCTTCAGCATCAGTATCAGCTAGTCAATCAGCTTCAGCGTCTGTATCAGCTAGCCAATCAGCTTCAGCGTCAGTATCAGCTAGCCAATCAACTAGCGCATC
>CAJNCT010000030.1:0-374 GCA_905221335.1 bacterium | reverse complement strand
GCGCTTTGGCTCGCACTAATTGACGCAGAGTGGCTCGCGCTTGCTGAGATAGAAGCTGAGTTCTGGTTGTTAGATGCTGAAGCTGAAGCTGATTGGCTTGCTGATACTGATGTTGAAGCACTTTGACTAGCTGATTCTGATGCGCTGGCTGATTGGCTAGCTGATACAGATGCTGAGTGACTTGCACTTACTGATGCTGAAGCACTTTGGCTTGCGCTTACTGAAGCACTTTGACTCGCACTTGCTGAGCTTGATGCTGATTGGCTTGCACTGATGCTTGCACTTACCGATGCTGATGCGCTTTGGCTCGCACTAATTGACGCAGAGTGGCTCGCGCTTGCTGAGATAGAAGCTGAGTTCTGGTTGTTAGATGC
>CAJNCT010000029.1:0-389 GCA_905221335.1 bacterium | reverse complement strand
GCGCTTACTGATGCACTTACGCTTGCACTTGCTGAAGCACTTTGGCTTGCTGTTGCTGAGCTTGATGCTGATTGGCTTGCACTGATGCTTGCACTTACCGATGCTGAAGCGCTTTGGCTCGCACTAATTGACGCAGAGTGGCTCGCGCTTGCTGAGATAGAAGCTGAGTTCTGGTTGTTAGATGCTGAAGCTGAAGCTGATTGGCTTGCACTTACTGATGTTGAAGCACTTTGACTAGCTGATTCTGATGCGCTTGCTGATTGGCTTGCTGATACAGATGCTGAGTGACTTGCACTTACTGATGTTGAAGCACTTTGGCTTGCGCTTACTGATGCACTTACGCTTGCACTTGCTGAAGCACTTTGGCTTGCTGTTGCTGAGCTTGATGC
>CAJNCT010000028.1:0-422 GCA_905221335.1 bacterium | reverse complement strand
CTTGCTGATACTGACGCAGAGTGGCTCGCGCTTGCTGAGATAGAAGCTGAGTTCTGGTTGTTAGATGCTGAAGCTGAAGCACTTTGGCTCGCGCTTACTGATGCACTTACGCTTGCACTTGCTGAAGCACTTTGGCTTGCACTTACTGATGCTGAAGCGCTTTGGCTTGCTGATACTGACGCAGAGTGGCTCGCGCTTGCTGAGATAGAAGCTGAGTTCTGGTTGTTAGATGCTGAAGCTGAAGCACTTTGGCTCGCGCTTACTGATGCTGAAGTACTTTGACTTGCTGATACTGAAGCTGAAGCTGAAGCTGATTGGCTAGCTGATACAGATGCTGATTGACTAGCACTTACTGATGCTGAAGCGCTTTGGCTTGCTGATACTGACGCAGAGTGACTCGCGCTTGCTGAGATAGAAGCTGA
>CAJNCT010000027.1:0-434 GCA_905221335.1 bacterium | reverse complement strand
AGTGAATCAGTTTCAGCAAGCACAAGCTTGAGTAACAGCATTTCTGCTTCAATCAGTACAAGCAACAACTCAGGTAGTGGTTCAGGTTCAACAAGCACAAGCAATGGCTCAGCTAGTCAATCAGCATCTGTATCAGCAAGCCAAAGCGCTTCAGCGTCAGTATCTGCAAGTCAATCAGCTTCAGCTTCAATCAGTGCAAGCAACAACTCAGGTAGTGGTTTAGGTTCAACAAGTACAAGCAATGGTTCAGGCGATGCCTCAACTTCAGCAAGTACTTCAGTAAGCTTGAGCAACAGCGTAAGTGCTTCAATCAGCACAAGTGAATCAGTTTCAACAAGCACAAGCTTGAGCAATAGCGCAAGTACCTCAGCTAGCTTGTCTGACAGTGCTTCAATCTCAAGTGCATTGAACCACTCACAAGCTCCTGCACAACA
>CAJNCT010000026.1:0-443 GCA_905221335.1 bacterium | reverse complement strand
GTAAGCGCGAGCCAAAGTGCCTCAGCTTCAGCATCTAACGACCAGAACTCAGCTTCTATCTCAGCAAGCGCGAGCCAGTCTGCGTCAATTAGTGCGAGCCAAAGCGCTTCAGCATCAGTAAGTGCAAGCCAATCAGCTTCAGCATCAGTATCTGCAAGTCAAAGCACTTCAGCATCTGTAAGCTCAAGCCAATCAGCTTCAGCATCAGTATCAGCAAGTCAATCAGCTTCAGCTTCTGTAAGCTCAAGTGAATCAGCTTCAGCATCTGTATCAGCTAGCCAATCAGCTTCAGCATCAGTATCAGCTAGTCAATCAGCTTCAGCATCTGTATCAACTAGTCAATCAGCTTCAGCGTCTGTAAGCTCAAGTCAATCAGCTTCAGCATCTGTATCAGCTAGCCAATCAACTAGCGCATCAGTAAGCTCAAGTCAATCAGCTTCAGC
>CAJNCT010000025.1:0-444 GCA_905221335.1 bacterium | reverse complement strand
TACAGACGCTGAAGCTGATTGGCTTGAGCTTACTGATGCGCTAGTTGATTCGCTTGTGCTTACTGATGCGCTTGCTGATTGGCTAGCTGATACTGACGCTGAAGCTGATTGGCTAGCTGATACTGATGCTGAAATTGATTGGCTAGCTGATACTGACGCTGAAGCTGATTCGCTTGAGCTTACTGATGCGCTAGTTGATTGGCTTGCTGATACT
This sequence comes from bacterium, assembly GCA_905221335.1. Taxonomy (GTDB): domain Bacteria; phylum Bacillota; class Bacilli; order Lactobacillales; family Streptococcaceae; genus Streptococcus. The sequence continues at coordinate 230 of CAJNCT010000025.1, read as the reverse complement.
GATGCTGAAGCGCTTTGGCTTGCTGATACTGATGCTGAAGCGCTTTGGCTTGCTGATACAGACGCTGAAGCTGATTGGCTAGCTGATACTGATGCTGAAGCGCTTTGGCTTGCAGATACAGATGCTGAAGCTGATTGACTAGCTGATACTGATGCTGAAGCTGATTGGCTAGCTGATACAGACGCTGAAGCTGATTGGCTAGCTGATACAGACGCTGAAGCTGATTGGCT
>CAJNCT010000024.1:0-476 GCA_905221335.1 bacterium | reverse complement strand
CTGACTGAAGCTGACTGACTCGCACTCGCTTGAGCCTCAACAGATTGACTGACTGATACAGAAGCTGAGGCAGATGCTTGTTCTGCTTGAGCTTTCTTTACTTCTGCTTGCGCTTGAGCGATGATTGAGTTAGTACTTGTCTCAGTTGTTTCAGCTGCTTTTGGTTCAGCTGCGATGACTGTTTTATCCTTTTCTGTATACTCAGATGTTTCATCCGCATAAACAGTTTGCTCTTGAGTCATCACAAATCCTGCAGCTCCCGCGGCCAGGATTCCTCCTATACCCGCTAGCGTGTTAAAACTAAGGTGTGCGTGATCAAGTTCTTCAGTGTCTGACAGGGTACTAGAGACAACTTCGCCCATCCCACCGATACGGAAGAGATCCAATTGAGAGTTCGAGGCTTTTACCCAGTTTTTACCCGACTTGTAAAGCTTATAACGCTTTTTCTCATCTACGATCTCGAAATCTTTGTTAAA
>CAJNCT010000023.1:0-493 GCA_905221335.1 bacterium | reverse complement strand
GATGCTGAAGCTGAGGCACTTTGGCTCGCGCTTACTGATGTTGAAGCACTTTGACTTGCAGATACTGATGCTGAAGCCGATTGACTTGAGCTCACTGAAGCACTGATGCTTGCACTTACTGATGCTGAAGCGCTTTGGCTTGCTGATACTGACGCAGAGTGGCTCGCGCTTGCTGAGATAGAAGCTGAGTTCTGGTCGTTAGATGCTGAAGCTGAGGCACTTTGGCTCGCGCTTACTGATGTTGAAGCACTTTGACTTGCAGATACTGATGCTGAAGCTGATTGGCTAGCTGATACAGATGCTGATTGACTAGCACTTACCGATGCTGAAGCGCTTTGGCTTGCAGATACTGATGCTGAAGCTGAGGCACTTTGGCTCGCGCTTACTGATGTTGAAGCGCTTTGGCTCGCACTAATTGACGCAGAGTGGCTCGCGCTTGCTGAGATAGAAGCTGAGTTCTGGTTGTTAGATGCTGAAGCTGAAGCACTTTGGC
>CAJNCT010000022.1:0-553 GCA_905221335.1 bacterium | reverse complement strand
AATCAACTAGCGCATCAGTAAGCTCAAGCCAATCAGCTTCAGCGTCTGTATCAGCTAGCCAATCAGCTTCAGCGTCTGTATCTGCAAGTCAATCAGCTTCAGCGTCTGTATCTGCAAGTCAATCAGCTAGCGCATCAGTAAGCTCAAGTCAATCAGCTTCAGCGTCTGTATCTGCAAGTCAATCAGCTTCAGCATCTGTATCTGCAAGTCAATCAGCTTCAGCGTCAGTATCAGCAAGCCAAAGCACTTCAGCATCAGTATCAGCTAGCCAATCAGCTTCAGCGTCAGTATCAGCTAGCCAATCAGCTTCAGCATCAGTATCAGCTAGCCAATCAGCTTCAGCGTCTGTATCTGCAAGCGAATCAGCTTCAGCGTCAGTATCAGCTAGCCAATCAGCAAGCGCATCAGTAAGCACAAGCGAATCAACTAGCGCATCAGTAAGCTCAAGCCAATCAGCTTCAGCGTCTGTATCAGCTAGCCAATCAGCTTCAGCGTCTGTATCAGCTAGCCAATCAGCTTCAGCGTCTGTATCAGCTAGCCAATCAGCTTCAGC
>CAJNCT010000021.1:0-652 GCA_905221335.1 bacterium | reverse complement strand
GCGCTTGCTGATTGGCTTGCACTTACTGATGCTGAAGCGCTTTGGCTTGCAGATACAGATGCTGAAGCTGATTGACTAGCTGATACAGATGCTGAAGCTGATTGGCTTGCTGATACAGACGCTGAAGCTGATTGACTAGCTGATACTGATGCTGAAGCTGATTGACTTGCAGATACTGATGCGCTAGTTGATTCGCTAGCTGATACTGACGCTGAAGCTGATTGGCTAGCTGATACTGATGCTGAAGCTGATTGGCTAGCTGATACTGATGCTGAAGCTGATTGGCTAGCTGATACTGACGCTGAAGCGCTTTGGCTAGCTGATACTGATGCTGAAGTGCTTTGGCTTGCAGATACAGACGCTGAAGCGCTTTGGCTTGCTGATACTGATGCTGAAGCTGATTCGCTAGCTGATACTGATGCTGAAGCGCTTTGGCTTGCTGATACAGACGCTGAAGCTGATTCGCTTGAGCTTACTGATGCTGAAGCACTTTGGCTTGCAGATACTGATGCTGAAGTTGATTCACTTGCAGATACAGACGCTGAAGTTGATTCACTTGCAGATACAGACGCTGAAGCTGATTCACTTGCAGATACAGACGCTGAAGCTGATTGGCTAGCTGATACAGAAGCTGAAGCTGATTCGCTTGAGC
>CAJNCT010000020.1:0-711 GCA_905221335.1 bacterium | reverse complement strand
TGATGCGCTTTGGCTCGCACTAATTGACGCAGAGTGGCTCGCGCTTGCTGAGATAGAAGCTGAGTTCTGGTTGTTAGATGCTGAAGCTGAAGCTGATTGGCTTGCACTTACTGATGTTGAAGCACTTTGACTAGCTGATTCTGATGCGCTTGCTGATACAGACGCTGAGTGACTTGCACTTACTGATGTTGAAGCACTTTGGCTTGCGCTTACTGATGCACTTACGCTTGCACTTGCTGAAGCACTTTGGCTTGCTGTTGCTGAGCTTGATGCTGATTGGCTTGCACTGATGCTTGCACTTACCGATGCTGAAGCGCTTTGGCTCGCACTAATTGACGCAGAGTGGCTCGCGCTTGCTGAGATAGAAGCTGAGTTCTGGTTGTTAGATGCTGAAGCTGAAGCTGATTGGCTTGCACTTACTGATGTTGAAGCACTTTGACTTGCTGATTCTGATGCGCTTGCTGATTGGCTTGCTGATACAGACGCTGAGTGACTTGCACTTACTGATGTTGAAGCACTTTGGCTTGCGCTTACTGATGCACTTACGCTTGCACTTGCTGAAGCACTTTGGCTTGCTGTTGCTGAGCTTGATGCTGATTGGCTAGCACTGATGCTTGCTGAGATAGAAGCTGATGCGCTTTGGCTCGCACTAATTGACGCAGAGTGGCTCGCGCTTGCTGAGATAGAAGCTGAGTTCTGGTTGTTAGATGC
>CAJNCT010000019.1:0-949 GCA_905221335.1 bacterium | reverse complement strand
CTGTCGCAACCCACTTGGTACGTTATGTTCGTCTGGTCAACAAAACGGATCAGGAACAAGCTGTGACAGCCACTTCTCTCCTTGTGACAACCAAAGAAGTACAACCAACCAAACTAGAATCTACAACTATGGGCATTCACCCAACATACGGCAGCAATGATGTTCGTAAACTGAACAACCTAGATCAACTATTTGACGGTGTTTACAACAACTTCGTTGAGTTTTCAGACTATGCCCATAAAGATGGTCATGTGACCTTGAAACTTGGTAGCGAACGCACTATCAAGAAGATTAGAGCCTACATCCAAGACGGAACTCAAAACTACCTTCGTGATGGTAAGATCCAAGTCAGCCAAGACGGTAAAACTTGGACAGATGTTGTGACAGTAGGAGATGGTGTGGCCAATAGCCAACACGATGATTCTCTGACAGATGGTTGGACACATGATTCTAAGATGCCAGGAAATCGCTACATCGAAGGAGAATTGACGACACCAGTCAAAGCGAACTATCTCCGTGTCCTCTATACTGCAGACTATGATGCCCGGTTTGTAGGCTTTACAGAATTGGTCATCAACGATGGTGAGTTTGTCAAACCAATCAATGATCCAACAGTAGAAGGAAGTAGTGGAGAAAGCCAAGGCAACCTTTATAATAATCTTGTAGACGGCAAAGTCTTGACCAGCTACAAGTCTGAAAAAGACAAGGGCGAGTTGGTGTATCACTTGTCTGAACCAACCAATGCCAACCACCTTCGTCTCGTTTCCAGTCTTCCTGAAGGAGCTAAGGCACGTGTTCTTGCTAGAACACTCAAGGATGGTCAAGACAGTTGGACAGACCTCGGTGCCATTACATCTAGTCTCCAAACCTTCGCTATCCGAAATGGTGGCTCTCTTCTAGACGTCAAATTAGTCTGGGAAGGTGGCAAGGCTGAGTTTTATGAATTGGC
>CAJNCT010000018.1:0-1464 GCA_905221335.1 bacterium | reverse complement strand
TGATTCACTTGCAGATACTGATGCGCTAGCTGATTGACTTGAGCTTACAGACGCTGAAGCTGATTCACTTGCAGATACTGATACGCTAGCTGATTGACTTGCTGATACAGAAGCTGAAGCTGATTGGCTTGCAGATACTGATGCTGAAGCGCTTTGGCTTGCAGATACTGATGCTGAAGCTGATTGACTAGCTGATACTGATGCTGAAGTGCTTTGACTTGCAGATACTGATGCTGAAGCTGATTCACTTGCAGATACTGATGCTGAAGCACTTTGGCTAGCTGATACAGACGCTGAAGCTGATTGACTTGAGCTTACTGATGCTGAAGTGCTTTGACTTGCAGATACTGATGCTGAAGTTGATTCACTTGCAGATACTGATGCTGAAGCTGATTCACTTGCAGATACTGATGCTGAAGCTGATTCACTTGCAGATACTGATGCTGAAGTGCTTTGGCTTGCAGATACTGATGCGCTAGCTGATTGACTTGAGCTTACAGACGCTGAAGCTGATTCACTTGCAGATACTGATACGCTAGCTGATTGGCTTGCTGATACAGAAGCTGAAGCTGATTCACTTGCAGATACAGACGCGCTAGTTGATTGGCTTGCACTTACTGATGCTGAAGTTGATTCACTTGAGCTTACTGATACGCTTGCTGATTCACTTGCAGATACTGATGCTGAAGCTGATTCGCTTGAGCTTACTGATGCTGAAGCGCTTTGGCTAGCTGATACTGATGCTGAAGCTGATTGACTAGCTGATACAGATGCTGAAGCTGATTCACTTGCAGATACTGATGCGCTTGCTGATTCACTTGAGCTTACTGATGCTGAAGTTGATTGGCTTGCTGATACAGAAGCTGAAGCTGATTGGCTTGCAGATACTGATGCGCTAGTTGATTGGCTTGCTGATACTGATGCTGAAGTTGATTGGCTTGCTGATACAGAAGCTGAAGCTGATTGGCTTGCAGATACTGATGCGCTAGTTGATTGGCTTGCAGATACTGATGCTGAAGTTGATTGGCTTGCTGATACAGAAGCTGAAGCTGATTGACTTGAGCTTACTGATGCTGAAGTTGATTGGCTTGCTGATACTGATGCGCTAGTTGATTGGCTTGCAGATACTGATGCTGAAGTGCTTTGGCTTGCACTTACAGAAGCTGAAGCTGATTGGCTTGCTGATACTGATGCTGAAGTTGATTCACTTGCACTTACTGATGCGCTTGCTGATTCGCTTGCACTTACTGATGCTGAAGTTGATTCACTTGCACTTACTGATGCGCTTGCTGATTCGCTTGCACTTACAGATGCTGAAGCTGATTGGCTTGCAGATACTGATGCGCTAGTTGATTGGCTTGCTGATACTGATGCGCTTGCTGATTCGCTTGCACTTACAGATGCTGAAGCTGATTGGCTTGCAGATACTGATGCGCTAGTTGATTGGCTTGCTGATACTGATGC
>CAJNCT010000017.1:0-1470 GCA_905221335.1 bacterium | reverse complement strand
AGCCAAAGTGCTTCAGCTTCAGCATCTAACAACCAGAACTCAGCTTCTATCTCAGCAAGCGCGAGCCACTCTGCGTCTGTAAGTGCAAGCCAATCAGCAAGCGCATCAGTATCTGCAAGCCAATCAGCAAGCGCATCTGTATCAGCTAGTCAATCCGCTTCAGCTTCTGTATCAGCTAGCCAATCAACTAGCGCATCAGTATCTGCAAGTCAATCAGCTTCAGCTTCTGTAAGCTCAAGTCAATCAGCAAGCGCATCAGTATCTGCAAGCCAATCAGCTAGCGCATCAGTATCTGCAAGTGAATCCGCTTCAGCATCTGTATCAGCTAGCCAAAGCACTTCAGCATCAGTATCTGCAAGCCAATCAGCTTCAGCGTCTGTAAGTGCAAGTCACTCAGCATCTGTATCAGCAAGCCAATCAGCAAGCGCATCAGTATCTGCAAGTGAATCAGCTTCAGCATCAGTAAGCTCAAGTCAATCAGCAAGCGCATCAGTATCTGCAAGTGAATCAGCTTCAGCATCTGTAAGCTCAAGTGAATCAGCTTCAGCTTCTGTATCAGCTAGCCAAAGCACTTCAGCATCAGTATCTGCAAGCCAATCAGCTTCAGCGTCTGTAAGCTCAAGTGAATCAGCTTCAGCATCAGTAAGTGCAAGCCAATCAGCTTCAGCATCTGTATCAGCAAGCCAATCAGCAAGCGCATCAGTATCTGCAAGTCAATCAGCTTCAGCGTCTGTATCAGCAAGCCAATCAGCTTCAGCGTCTGTAAGCTCAAGTCAATCAGCTAGCGCATCAGTATCAGCAAGCCAAAGCGCTTCAGCATCTGTATCAGCAAGCCAATCAACTAGCGCATCAGTATCAGCAAGCCAATCAGCTTCAGCTTCTGTATCAGCAAGCCAATCAGCTAGCGCATCAGTATCTGCAAGCCAAAGCGCTTCAGCATCAGTAAGTGCAAGCCAATCAACTAGCGCATCAGTATCTGCAAGTCAATCAGCTTCAGCATCAGTATCAGCTAGCCAAAGCGCTTCAGCATCAGTAAGCTCAAGCGAATCAGCTAGCGCATCAGTAAGTGCAAGTGAATCAACTTCAGCATCAGTATCAGCAAGCCAATCAACTAGCGCATCAGTATCTGCAAGCCAATCAGCTAGCGCATCAGTAAGTGCAAGTGAATCAACTTCAGCATCAGTAAGCTCAAGTGAATCAGCTTCAGCGTCAGTATCTGCAAGTCAATCAACTAGCGCATCAGTAAGCTCAAGTGAATCAGCTTCAGCGTCTGTATCTGCAAGTGAATCAGCTAGCGCATCAGTATCTGCAAGCCAAAGCGCTTCAGCATCAGTAAGCTCAAGTCAATCAGCTTCAGCGTCTGTATCAGCAAGCCAATCAGCTTCAGCGTCTGTAAGCTCAAGTCAATCAGCTAGCGCATCAGTATCAGCAAGCCAAAGCGCTTCAGCATCTGTATCAGCAAGCCAATCA
>CAJNCT010000016.1:0-1522 GCA_905221335.1 bacterium | reverse complement strand
GCTGATACAGACGCTGAAGCTGATTGGCTTGAGCTTACTGATGCGCTAGTTGATTCGCTTGTGCTTACTGATGCGCTAGTTGATTCGCTTGTGCTTACTGATGCGCTTGCTGATTGGCTTGCACTTACTGATGCTGAAGCGCTTTGGCTTGCAGATACTGATGCTGAAGCTGATTGACTTGCAGATACTGATGCGCTAGTTGATTGGCTAGCTGATACAGACGCTGAAGCTGATTGGCTAGCTGATACAGACGCTGAAGCTGATTGGCTTGCACTTACTGATGCTGAAGTTGATTCACTTGAGCTTACTGATGCTGAAGCGCTTTGGCTAGCTGATACTGATGCTGAAGGGCTTTGGCTTGCAGATACAGACGCTGAAGCGCTTTGGCTTGCTGATACTGATGCTGAAGCTGATTCGCTAGCTGATACTGATGCTGAAGCGCTTTGGCTTGCTGATACAGACGCTGAAGCTGATTGGCTTGCAGATACTGATGCTGAAGTTGATTCACTTGCACTTACTGATGCGCTAGCTGATTCGCTTGCACTTACTGATGCTGAAGCTGATTCACTTGAGCTTACTGATACGCTTGCTGATTCACTTGCTGATACTGATGCTGAAGCTGATTGACTTGCAGATACTGATGCGCTAGTTGATTCGCTAGCTGATACAGACGCTGAAGCTGATTGGCTAGCTGATACAGACGCTGAAGCTGATTGGCTTGAGCTTACTGATGCGCTAGTTGATTCGCTTGTGCTTACTGATGCGCTTGCTGATTGGCTTGCAGATACAGACGCTGAAGCTGATTGGCTAGCTGATACTGATGCTGAAGCTGATTGGCTTGCAGATACTGATGCTGAAGCTGATTGACTTGAGCTTACTGATGCGCTAGTTGATTCGCTTGCAGATACTGATGCTGAAGCTGATTGACTTGAGCTTACTGATGCGCTAGTTGATTGGCTAGCACTTACAGACGCTGAAGCTGATTGGCTTGCACTTACAGACGCTGAAGCTGATTGACTTGCTGATACAGATGCTGAAGCACTTTGGCTTGAGCTTACTGATGCTGAAGCTGATTGGCTAGCTGATACAGACGCTGAAGCTGATTGGCTTGCTGATACAGACGCTGAAGCTGATTGACTAGCTGATACTGATGCTGAAGCTGATTGACTTGCAGATACTGATGCGCTAGTTGATTCGCTAGCTGATACTGACGCTGAAGCTGATTGGCTAGCTGATACTGACGCTGAAGCTGATTGGCTAGCTGATACTGATGCTGAAATTGATTGGCTAGCTGATACAGACGCTGAAGCTGATTCGCTTGAGCTTACTGATGCGCTAGTTGATTGGCTTGCTGATACTGATGCTGAAGCGCTTTGGCTTGCTGATACTGATGCTGAAGCGCTTTGGCTTGCTGATACAGACGCTGAAGCTGATTGGCTAGCTGATACTGATGCTGAAGCGCTTTGGCTTGCAGATACAGATGCTGAAGCTGATTGACTAGCTGATACTGATGCTGAAGCTG
>CAJNCT010000015.1:0-1774 GCA_905221335.1 bacterium | reverse complement strand
TCAGCATCAGTATCAGCAAGCCAAAGCGCTTCAGCATCAGTATCAGCAAGCCAAAGCGCTTCAGCGTCTGTATCAGCTAGCCAATCAGCTTCAGCGTCTGTATCAGCTAGCCAATCAACTAGCGCATCAGTATCTGCAAGTCAATCAGCTTCAGCATCAGTATCAGCTAGCCAATCAGCTTCAGCGTCTGTATCAGCTAGCCAATCAATTTCAGCATCAGTATCTGCAAGCCAAAGCGCTTCAGCATCAGTATCAGCAAGCCAAAGCGCTTCAGCGTCTGTATCAGCAAGCCAATCAACTAGCGCATCAGTATCAGCAAGCCAATCAACTAGCGCATCAGTATCAGCAAGCCAATCAGCTTCAGCGTCTGTAAGCTCAAGTCAATCAGCTTCAGCATCAGTATCAGCAAGCCAATCAGCTTCAGCATCAGTAAGCTCAAGTCAATCAGCTTCAGCATCAGTATCAGCAAGTGAATCAGCTTCAGCGTCTGTATCTGCAAGTCAATCAGCTTCAGCATCAGTAAGCTCAAGTGAATCAGCTTCAGCGTCTGTATCAGCTAGCCAATCAGCTAGCGCATCAGTAAGCTCAAGCCAAAGCGCTTCAGCTTCTGTATCAGCAAGTCAATCAGCTTCAGCATCAGTATCTGCAAGCCAAAGCACTTCAGCATCAGTAAGCTCAAGTGAATCAGCTTCAGCTTCTGTAAGCTCAAGTCAATCAGCTTCAGCATCTGTATCAGCAAGCCAATCAACTAGCGCATCAGTATCAGCAAGCCAATCAGCTTCAGCGTCTGTATCAGCAAGCCAAAGCGCTTCAGCCTCAATCAGTGCATCTGAATCAGCAAGAACAAGCTTGAGCAACAGCGTGTCTGCTTCAATTAGTGCAAGTCAATCAGCAAGCACAAGCTTGAGCAACAGCGTGTCTGCCTCAATTAGTGCAAGTCAATCAGCAAGCACAAGCTTGAGCAACAGCGTGTCTGCCTCAATTAGTGCAAGTCAATCAGCAAGCACAAGCTTGAGCAACAGCGTGTCTGCCTCAATTAGTGCAAGTCAATCAGCAAGCACAAGCTTGAGCAACAGCGTGTCTGCCTCAATCAGTGCATCTGAATCAGCAAGCACAAGCTTGAGCAACAGCGTATCAGCGTCAATCAGTGCTTCAGTATCAGCAAGCACAAGCTTGAGCAACAGCGTATCAGCGTCAATCAGTGCATCTGAATCAGCAAGCACAAGCATGAGCAACAGCGTGTCAGCTTCAATCAGTGCATCTGAATCAGCAAGCACAAGCTTGAGTAACAGCGTGTCAGCTTCAATCAGTGCGAGCCACTCAGCAAGCACAAGCATGAGCAACAGCGTGTCTGCCTCAATCAGTGCTAGCCAATCAGCAAGCACAAGCTTGAGCAACAGCGTGTCTGCTTCAATTAGTGCATCTGAATCAGCAAGCACAAGCATGAGCAACAGCGTGTCTGCCTCAATCAGTGCTAGCCAATCAGCAAGCACAAGCATGAGCAACAGCGTGTCTGCCTCAATCAGTGCTAGCCAATCAGCAAGCACAAGCTTGAGTAACAGCGTATCTGCTTCAATTAGTGCTTCAGTATCAGCAAGCACAAGCATGAGCAACAGCGTGTCTGCTTCAATCAGTGCGAGCCACTCAGCAAGCACAAGCTTGAGCAACAGCGTGTCTGCTTCAATTAGTGCAAGTCAATCAGCAAGCACAAGCATGAGCAACAGCGTGTCTGCTTCAATCAGTGCGAGCCACTCAGCAAGCACAAGCTTGAGCA
>CAJNCT010000014.1:0-1964 GCA_905221335.1 bacterium | reverse complement strand
GCATCAGTATCAGCAAGCCAATCAACTAGCGCATCAGTATCTGCAAGCCAATCAGCTTCAGCATCTGTAAGTGCAAGCGAATCAGCAAGCGCATCAGTATCTGCAAGTCAATCAGCTTCAGCATCTGTATCAGCTAGTCAATCAACTAGCGCATCTGTATCTGCAAGCCAATCAACTAGCGCATCAGTATCTGCAAGTCAATCAACTTCAGCATCAGTATCAGCAAGCCAAAGCGCTTCAGCGTCTGTAAGCTCAAGTGAATCAGCTTCAGCATCAGTATCTGCAAGCCAAAGCACTTCAGCATCAGTAAGTGCAAGCCAATCAACTAGCGCATCAGTATCTGCAAGTCAATCAGCTTCAGCATCAGTATCAGCTAGCCAAAGCGCTTCAGCATCAGTATCTGCAAGTCAATCAACTTCAGCATCAGTAAGCTCAAGTGAATCAGCTTCAGCATCAGTATCTGCAAGTGAATCAGCTTCAGCATCTGTATCAGCCAGTCAATCAGCTTCAGCGTCTGTAAGCTCAAGTGAATCAGCTTCAGCGTCTGTAAGCTCAAGTCAATCAGCTAGCGCATCAGTAAGTGCAAGTGAATCAACTTCAGCATCAGTATCAGCTAGCCAATCAGCTTCAGCGTCTGTATCTGCAAGTCAATCAACTAGCGCATCAGTAAGCTCAAGTGAATCAGCTTCAGCGTCTGTATCTGCAAGTGAATCAGCTAGCGCATCAGTAAGCTCAAGCGAATCAGCTTCAGCATCTGTAAGTGCAAGCGAATCAGCTAGCGCATCTGTATCTGCAAGCCAAAGCGCTTCAGCATCAGTATCAGCTAGCCAATCAGCTTCAGCGTCTGTATCTGCAAGTCAATCAACTAGCGCATCAGTAAGCTCAAGTGAATCAGCTTCAGCGTCTGTATCTGCAAGTGAATCAGCTAGCGCATCAGTAAGCTCAAGCGAATCAGCTTCAGCATCTGTAAGTGCAAGCGAATCAGCTAGCGCATCTGTATCTGCAAGCCAAAGCGCTTCAGCATCAGTATCAGCTAGCCAATCAGCTTCAGCGTCTGTATCTGCAAGTCAATCAACTAGCGCATCAGTAAGCTCAAGTCAATCAGCTTCAGCGTCTGTATCTGCAAGTGAATCAACTTCAGCATCAGTAAGTGCAAGCGAATCAGCTAGCGCATCTGTATCTGCAAGTCAAAGCGCTTCAGCATCAGTAAGTGCAAGCCAATCAACTAGCGCATCAGTATCTGCAAGTCAATCAACTTCAGCATCAGTATCTGCAAGCGAATCAGCTTCAGCTTCTGTATCAGCTAGCCAAAGCGCTTCAGCATCAGTATCTGCAAGTCAATCAGCTTCAGCGTCAGTATCAGCAAGCACAAGCTTGAGCAACAGCGTATCAGCCTCAATCAGTGCGAGCCAATCAGCAAGCACAAGCATGAGCAACAGCGTATCAGCCTCAATCAGTGCTAGCCAATCAGCAAGCACAAGCATGAGCAACAGCGTATCAGCCTCAATCAGTGCTAGCCAATCAGCAAGCACAAGCTTGAGTAACAGCGTGTCAGCCTCAATCAGTGCTAGCCAATCAGCAAGCACAAGCATGAGCAACAGCGTGTCTGCTTCAATTAGTGCAAGTCAATCAGCAAGCACCAGCTTGAGCAACAGCGTGTCTGCTTCAATCAGTGCATCTGAATCAGCAAGCACAAGCATGAGCAACAGCGTGTCAGCGTCAATCAGTGCTAGCCAATCAGTAAGCACAAGCTTGAGCAACAGCGTGTCAGCGTCAATCAGTGCTAGCCAATCAGTAAGCACAAGCTTGAGCAACAGCGTATCAGCGTCAATCAGTGCGAGCCACTCAGCAAGCACAAGCTTGAGCAACAGCGTGTCAGCGTCAATCAGTGCGAGCCAATCAGCAAGCACAAGCTTGAGCAACAGCGTGTCTGCCTCAATCAGTGCAAGCCAATCAGCAAGCAC
>CAJNCT010000013.1:0-2241 GCA_905221335.1 bacterium | reverse complement strand
GCATCTGCCTCAGCTTCTGTATCAGTCAGTCAATCTGTTGAGGCTCAAGCGAGTGCGAGTCAGTCAGCTTCAGTCAGTCAATCTGCCTCAGCGAGTCAGTCAGCATCTGCAAGTGCTTCAACATCAGCAAGTCAGTCAACTGCTCCAGCATCTGAGTCAGCGAGTCAATCAACATCAGCTCCTGTATCAGCTTCAGCAAGTGCCAAAGCATCTGCATCAGTAAGCTCTACACCATCAGCGTCAGCGAGCGCTCCAGCACCTGCCTCTGTAGTTGAGAGTACATCAGCTGTTAGCGAACCATCAGCACAGGCCTCTGTGTCTACCTCAGCTTCAGCATCGCTCAACCTTAAGGTCAACCCTGCGGCAAGTCTTGTATCAGGTAGTGCTAACCAAAGTTTGACAAGCGCAGCTCTTAGCACAAGCCAAGCAGCAACGACTAGCAACAACATCGCGGCTGGTATTGTAGCAGACAAGAACCAAGCCCAAGGCAAGGATACAACCAAGCAGGCTGAGAAGGATCAAGCGGCAGATAAGCAAGTAACTACTGCACCGAAAAAGGGTTACTCTGGTTTCCGCCAAGGTATTCCAGGTATTATTGACTCTGAAGCTGGTGTATTTCTTACCGATACACCAAATGGTCAATATGCCAAGAGATATCCAATTCCTGATCAAACAGCTTATAAACCAATGCCTGAGACACATGTTTATTTCCATAATGGACAAAACAAGCACTTTAATGGTACTTGGAAGCAGGAGCATATTGCTAGAGATGCCCTCTATATTTCTGAGACAGACACTAATCGTTTGAAACAACTTGGTCTTAACTATCGATTGGATGTTGTGCAAGTACGGAGTCAACAAGGTCAGATTGGATATTTACCACGTTTGACTATGTGGGGTTATCCAACGCCTGTCAAAGGGAACTTGGTATTGTTCAATGTACGAGTTAGTGGCGCAGGTGGTCAAGGAGTGGTCAATCAAGCTACAATAAGCTTCAATGTTACTCGTAACCCTCGATATGAGAGTGAATCTACATCTACAAGTCAATCAACGTCAGCATCAACAAGTACACAGTCAGCCTCAGATTCAATGAGTTTGAGCGCGAGTGACTCTGCGTCAATTAGTGCGAGCCAAAGTGCCTCAGCATCTATCTCAGCAAGTATTAGTGCATCAACGTCAGCAATTGCGAGCCAAAGTGCCTCAGCCAGTGCGAGCGTGAGCAGTAGCGTATCTGCTTCTGTATCAGGAAGCCAAAGTGCGAGTGCATCACTCAGCGCAAGTCGCTCAGCTTCAGCAAGTGCAAGTTCAAGCCGTTCAGCCTCAGCGAGCGTAAGCTCAAGTCGTTCGGCCAGTGCTTCAGCCAGTGCATCACTCAGCGCAAGTCGCTCAGCTTCAGCGAGCGTAAGTTCAAGCCGTTCGGCCAGTGCCTCAGCGAGTGCATCGCTTAGCGCAAGTCGTTCAGCTTCAGCGAGCGTAAGCTCAAGTCGTTCGGCCAGTGCTTCAGCGAGTACATCGCTAAGTGCAAGTCGTTCAGCTTCAGCGAGCGTAAGCTCAAGCCGTTCAGCAAGTGCCTCAGCGAGTGCCTCACTTAGCGCAAGTCGCTCAGCTTCAGCAAGTGTAAGCTCAAGCCGTTCGGCAAGTGCATCGCTTAGTGCAAGCCGCTCAGCTTCAGCAAGTGTAAGCTCAAGCCGTTCAGCGAGTGCATCGCTAAGTGCAAGTCGTTCAGCAAGCACATCAGTAAACTCAAGTCAATCAGCTTCAGCATCAGTAAGTGCAAGCCAATCAGCATCTGTATCAGCTAGCCAATCAGCTTCAGCTTCAGTATCTAACAACCAGAACTCAGCTTCTATCTCAGCAAGCGCGAGCCACTCTGCGTCAATTAGTGCGAGCCAAAGCGCTTCAGCATCAGTAAGTGCTAGTCAATCAGCATCTGTATCAGCTAGCCAATCAGCCAGCGCCTCTGTATCAGCAAGCCAAAGCGCTTCAGCATCAGTAAGTGCAAGCCAATCAGCTTCAGCTTCAGCATCAGTAAGCGCAAGCCAAAGTGCTTCAGCGTCAGTATCTGCAAGTCAAAGTACTTCAGCATCAGTATCTGCAAGCCAAAGTGCTTCAGCTTCAGCATCTAACAACCAGAACTCAGCTTCTATCTCAGCAAGCGCGAGCCACTCTGCGTCAGTATCAGCAAGCCAAAGCGCTTCAGCATCAGTAAGTGCAAGCCAATCAGCATCTGTATCAGCTAGC
>CAJNCT010000012.1:0-2915 GCA_905221335.1 bacterium | reverse complement strand
GCATCTGCCTCAGCTTCTGTATCAGTCAGTCAATCTGTTGAGGCTCAAGCGAGTGCGAGTCAGTCAGCTTCAGTCAGCCAATCTGCCTCAGCGAGTCAGTCAGTATCTGCAAGTGCTTCAACATCAGCAAGTCAGTCAGTATCTGCAAGTGCTTCAACATCAGCAAGTCAGTCAGTATCTGCAAGTGCTTCAACATCAGCAAGTCAGTTAACTGCTCCAGCATCTGCCTCAGCGAGTCAATCAACATCAGCTCCTACATCAGCGTCAGCGAGCGCTCAAGCTTCAACTTCACTAGTTGAGAGCACTAGTGCAACGAGTGGATCAGAAGTACAAGCATCTGTCTCAACTTCTACATCAGCATCACTCAATGCCGATAACAAACCTGCAGCTAGCTTAGCATCAAGCAAACTCGGTGATGCTTTGTCTAGTGCAACTCAACTTAGTAGCCAAGCAGCAACAACAAGCAACAACCTTGCAGCTGGTGTTGTAGCAGATAAGAACCAAGCCCAAGGTAAGGATACAACCAAGCAAGCTGAGAAAAACCAAAAGGTTGACAATACTGTAGCGACTGCACCAAAGACAGGGTATTCTGGATTTAGAGCAAATCCGATCGATACTGGATCAAAAGAACCTTTCTTTCTAAATACCGATCCATATAGCATCAACTCTCCAGAAACAAGTGGTCGTTTAAATAGACAACGGGTCTTTCTGGGACGAGCAGGTGTTCCTTTCTCGGTAACATATTATATGCATAAGTCTCAATTTGATGCGGACGAATATCCTTACGGTTCATATAAGGATAGTGAGTTTGCAGGACTTTCTCCAAGACAAACTCTAGAGACTCGAAACTGGCAAGAAGCACAAGAGAAATATAATATTACCTCGGAAACAGGTCGTGTGGAAGTGGCTCCTGGACGTTATATTCCATATGTAACTTTCAAGAGTGATAATCCAAAAGCATTAAGAAGTAGTATCAATCTGGATGTGACCTTTGATGGACGTAGCTTTCCTCAAACCAGCATATTCATGAACCTTACTACTACTCAGTTTAAGGGACCTGCTGTAACGTATGATGCCGAAGGGAAAAAAGAAGCACTGGCTCCTCTTGCAAAATATAAAGTAGGAGATACAGTCAATGAAACCTACTATTTCCATAATGATAAACAGTATAGATATGAGCAAGATGCTAGAAATGCTATTACTTTGTACACTGGTAATGGTGGTTGGACCAAACCGATGGGCTTGAGGTTTGTTCAAGGAGTGGAAAGACGTGCTGATTTTACCTATGTTCCTAAAGTCACTGTTACGGGGACTGTTAAAACTGAAAATCCTAATATGCTCGTCAGACATAATGATGGATTGGGAGGTAAGGATGCTGAATTCTTTAGTTATCTAGGCCGTCCAGAAGAAGTTGTAACTGAGGCTGCGCAGGAGTCAATTATCAACAAGAGCAAAGACTCACTAATTCCTTCCCCTGAACCACTAGTTCCTGAGGTTGAAGTCGGTAAACGAGTTAATGAAACTTTATATGTTCATGATGGTAATAACAAAGGAGACAAGTCTGTTGGTTCTTGGCAAAGTTCTTACCTTGCAGATCAAGCGGTTGAACTGATTCATGGTAAGAAAGAACTAGAAGCTCTTGGATTAACAGTTACTACTAAAACCGCTGAACCAGGGGCTGGTAAAACTGGTTATATCCCATCTATCCAAATTTCTGGGACGCCTACTGGAACAGGAACTGTAACACTTAAAATTAAGATTACTGACGAAGCGGGACAGCTTAACTTTAAGGACATTCAAGTAAATGTTAAAGAAAGCGGATCCCTTAGCCAATCAGCTTCAGCTTCTGTATCTGCAAGTCAAAGCTCTTCAGCTTCTATCTCAGCAAGCATCAGTGCGAGTCAATCAGCATCTATCTCAGCAAATGCTAGCCAAAGTGCCTCAGCAAGTGCGAGCGTGAGCAGTAGCGTATCCGCTTCTGTATCAGGAAGCCAAAGTTCAAGTGCCTCAGCTAGTGCCTCGCTTAGCGCAAGTCGTTCAGCCTCAGCGAGCGTAAGCTCAAGTCGTTCGACGAGTGCGTCAGCCAGCGCATCGCTTAGCGCAAGTCGTTCAGCATCAGCAAGCGTAAGCTCAAGCCGTTCAGCTTCAGCAAGTGTAAGCTCAAGTCGTTCGGCTAGTGCATCAGCCAGCGCATCGCTTAGCGCAAGTCGTTCAGCCAGCGCATCAGTATCAGCTAGTCAAAGTGCTTCAGCATCAGTAAGTGCAAGCCAATCAGCTAGCGCATCAGTAAGCTCAAGTCAATCAGCTTCAGCATCTGTATCAGCAAGCCAAAGCGCTTCAGCATCAGTAAGTGCAAGTCACTCAGCGTCAGTATCTGCAAGTCAATCAGCTTCAGCCAGTGCAAGCGTAAGTGCTTCAGTGAGCGCCAGCCAATCGGCTTCAGCATCAGTATCAGCTAGTCAAAGCGCTTCAGCATCAGTAAGTGCAAGCATCAGTGCAAGCCAATCAGCTAGCTCAAGTCAATCAGCTTCAGCCTCAGTATCAGCAAGCCAAAGTGCTTCAGCAAGTGCAAGCGTAAGTGCTTCTGTAAGCTCAAGCCAATCAGCTTCAGCATCAGTAAGTGCAAGTCACTCAGCATCTGTATCAGCTAGCCAATCAGCCAGCGCCTCTGTATCAGCAAGTCAAAGTGCTTCAACATCAGTAAGCGCGAGCCAAAGTGCCTCAGCTTCAGCATCTAACAACCAGAACTCCGCTTCTATCTCAGCAAGCGCGAGCCAGTCTGCGTCAATTAGTGCAAGCCAAAGCGCTTCAGCATCGGTAAGTGCAAGCATCAGTGCAAGCCAATCAGCATCAAGCTCAGCAACAGCAAGCCAAAGTGCTTCAGCAAGTGCAAGCGTAAGTGCATCAGTAAGCGC
>CAJNCT010000011.1:0-2999 GCA_905221335.1 bacterium | reverse complement strand
GATTGGCTAGCACTAATTGAAGCTGACACGCTGTTGCTCATGCTTGTGCTTGCTGATTCAGATGCACTAATTGAAGCAGACACACTGTTGCTCAAGCTTGTGCTTGCTGAGTGGCTCGCACTAATTGAAGCTGACACGCTGTTACTCAAGCTTGTGCTTGCTGATTGGCTAGCACTAATTGAAGCTGACACGCTGTTGCTCATGCTTGTGCTTGCTGATTCAGATGCACTAATTGAAGCTGACACGCTGTTGCTCATGCTTGTGCTTGCTGATTGGCTCGCACTGATTGAGGCAGACACGCTGTTGCTCATGCTTGTGCTTGCTGAGTGGCTCGCACTGATTGAGGCTGATACGCTGTTGCTCATGCTTGTGCTTACTGATTGGCTAGCACTGATTGAAGCTGACACGCTGTTGCTCATGCTTGTGCTTGCTGATTCAGATGCACTGATTGAGGCAGACACGCTATTGCTCATGCTTGTGCTTGCTGATTGGCTAGCACTAATTGAAGCTGACACGCTGTTGCTCATGCTTGTGCTTGCTGATTCAGATGCACTAATTGAAGCTGACACGCTGTTGCTCAAGCTTGTGCTTGCTGATTGGCTCGCACTGATTGAGGCAGACACGCTGTTGCTCATGCTTGTGCTTGCTGAGTGGCTCGCACTGATTGAGGCTGATACGCTGTTGCTCAAGCTTGTGCTTACTGATTGGCTAGCACTGATTGAAGCTGACACGCTGTTGCTCATGCTTGTGCTTGCTGATTCAGATGCACTGATTGAGGCAGACACGCTATTGCTCATGCTTGTGCTTGCTGATTGGCTCGCACTGATTGACGCTGATACGCTGTTGCTCATGCTTGTGCTTGCTGATTGGCTCGCACTGATTGACGCTGATACGCTGTTACTCAAGCTTGTGCTTGCTGATTCAGATGCACTGATTGAAGCTGACACGCTGTTGCTCATGCTTGTGCTTGCTGATTCAGATGCACTGATTGAAGCTGATACGCTGTTGCTCATGCTTGTGCTTGCTGATTGGCTAGCACTGATTGAAGCAGATACGCTGTTGCTCAAGCTTGTGCTTGCTGATTGGCTAGCACTAATTGAAGCAGACACGCTGTTGCTCAAGCTTGTGCTTGCTGATTCAGATGCACTGATTGAGGCTGATACGCTGTTGCTCAAGCTTGTGCTTACAGATACTGATGCTGAAGCTGATTGGCTAGCTGATACAGATGCTGAAGCTGATTGACTTGCAGATACTGATGCGCTAGCTGATTCACTTGCAGATACTGATGCTGAAGCGCTTTGGCTTGCAGATACTGACGCTGAAGCGCTTTGGCTTGCAGATACAGATGCTGAAGCGCTTTGGCTTGAGCTTACAGAAGCTGAAGCTGATTGACTTGAGCTTACAGATGCTGAAGCTGATTGGCTTGCAGATACTGATGCTGAAGCTGATTCACTTGCTGATACAGATGCTGAAGCGCTTTGGCTTGCAGATACTGATGCTGAAGCTGATTCACTTGCTGATACAGATGCTGAAGCGCTTTGGCTTGCAGATACTGATGCTGAAGCTGATTCACTTGCTGATACAGATGCTGAAGCGCTTTGGCTTGCAGATACTGATGCTGAAGCTGATTCACTTGCTGATACAGATGCTGAAGCGCTTTGGCTTGCAGATACTGATGCGCTAGTTGATTGGCTAGCTGATACAGAAGCTGAAGCGCTTTGGCTTGCTGATACAGATGCGCTAGCTGATTGGCTTGCAGATACTGATGCTGAAGCTGATTCACTTGAGCTTACAGATGCTGAAGCTGATTCACTTGCTGATACAGATGCTGAAGCGCTTTGGCTTGCAGATACTGATGCGCTAGTTGATTGGCTAGCTGATACAGAAGCTGAAGCTGATTGGCTTGCAGATACTGATGCGCTAGCTGATTGACTTGAGCTTACTGATGCTGAAGCTGATTGACTTGAGCTTACTGATGCTGAAGCTGATTCACTTGCTGATACAGATGCTGAAGCGCTTTGGCTTGCAGATACTGATGCTGAAGCGGATTGGCTTGCTGATACAGATGCGCTAGCTGATTGGCTTGCAGATACTGATGCTGAAGCTGATTCACTTGCAGATACTGATGCGCTAGCTGATTGACTAGCTGATACAGATGCTGAAGCTGATTCACTTGCAGATACTGATGCTGAAGCTGATTGACTAGCTGATACAGATGCTGAAGTGCTTTGGCTTGCAGATACTGACGCTGAAGTGCTTTGGCTTGCAGATACTGATGCTGAAGCTGATTCACTTGAGCTTACTGATGCTGAAGCTGATTCACTTGCAGATACTGATGCTGAAGCGCTTTGGCTTGCTGATACAGATGCTGAAGCTGATTCACTTGAGCTTACTGATGCTGAAGCGCTTTGGCTTGCAGATACTGATGCTGAAGCTGATTCACTTGAGCTTACAGATGCGCTAGCTGATTCACTTGCAGATACTGATGCTGAAGCTGATTGACTTGAGCTTACTGATGCGCTAGTTGATTGGCTAGCTGATACAGATGCTGAAGCTGATTCACTTGCAGATACTGATGCGCTAGTTGATTGGCTAGCTGATACAGATGCTGAAGCTGATTCACTTGCAGATACTGATGCTGAAGCTGATTCACTTGCAGATACTGATGCTGAAGCTGATTCACTTGAGCTTACTGATGCGCTAGTTGATTGGCTAGCTGATACAGATGCTGAAGCTGATTCACTTGCAGATACTGACGCTGAAGCTGATTGACTTGAGCTTACTGATGCGCTAGTTGATTGACTTGCAGATACTGATGCTGAAGCTGATTGGCTTGCTGATACAGATGCTGAAGCTGATTGACTAGCTGATACAGATGCTGAAGCTGATTGGCTTGCAGATACTGATGCTGAAGCTGATTGGCTTGCAGATACTGATGCTGAAGCTGATTGACTTGAGCTTACTGATGCGCTAGTTGATTGGCTAGCTGATACAGATGC
>CAJNCT010000010.1:0-5191 GCA_905221335.1 bacterium | reverse complement strand
GCTAAGCGACTTCCATATCTCACAGGGGGCAACCCCCAACTACTTCCGGCGTTCTAGGGCTTAACTGCTGTGTTCGGCATGGGTACAGGTGTATCTCCTAGGCTATCGTCACTTAACTCTGAGTAATACCTACTCAAAATTGAATATCTATCAAATACCAAGTAAACCTTACACTTCGTATCCTCAGTTACTTTGGATAAGTCCTCGAGCTATTAGTATTAGTCCGCTACATGTGTCACCACACTTCCACTTCTAACCTATCTACCTGATCATCTCTCAGGGCTCTTACTGATATAAAATCATGGGAAATCTCATCTTGAGGTGGGTTTCACACTTAGATGCTTTCAGCGTTTATCCCTTCCCTACATAGCTACCCAGCGATGCCTTTGGCAAGACAACTGGTACACCAGCGGTAAGTCCACTCTGGTCCTCTCGTACTAGGAGCAGATCCTCTCAAATTTCCTACGCCCGCGACGGATAGGGACCGAACTGTCTCACGACGTTCTGAACCCAGCTCGCGTGCCGCTTTAATGGGCGAACAGCCCAACCCTTGGGACCGACTACAGCCCCAGGATGCGACGAGCCGACATCGAGGTGCCAAACCTCCCCGTCGATGTGAACTCTTGGGGGAGATAAGCCTGTTATCCCCAGGGTAGCTTTTATCCGTTGAGCGATGGCCCTTCCATGCGGAACCACCGGATCACTAAGCCCGACTTTCGTCCCTGCTCGAGTTGTAGCTCTCGCAGTCAAGCTCCCTTATACCTTTACACTCTGCGAATGATTTCCAACCATTCTGAGGGAACCTTTGGGCGCCTCCGTTACCTTTTAGGAGGCGACCGCCCCAGTCAAACTGCCCGTCAGACACTGTCTCCGATAGGGATAACCTATCTGGGTTAGAGTGGCCATAACACAAGGGTAGTATCCCAACAACGTCTCCTTCGAAACTGGCGTCCCGATCTCATAGACTCCTACCTATCCTGTACATGTGGTACAGACACTCAATATCAAACTGCAGTAAAGCTCCATGGGGTCTTTCCGTCCTGTCGCGGGTAACCTGCATCTTCACAGGTACTAAAATTTCACCGAGTCTCTCGTTGAGACAGTGCCCAAATCATTACGCCTTTCGTGCGGGTCGGAACTTACCCGACAAGGAATTTCGCTACCTTAGGACCGTTATAGTTACGGCCGCCGTTTACTGGGGCTTCAATTCATACCTTCGCGTTACCGCTAAGCACTCCTCTTAACCTTCCAGCACCGGGCAGGCGTCACCCCCTATACATCATCTTACGATTTAGCAGAGAGCTGTGTTTTTGATAAACAGTTGCTTGGGCCTATTCACTGCGGCTGACTTAAAGTCAGCACCCCTTCTCCCGAAGTTACGGGGTCATTTTGCCGAGTTCCTTAACGAGAGTTCTCTCGCTCACCTGAGGCTACTCGCCTCGACTACCTGTGTCGGTTTGCGGTACGGGTAGAGTATGTTTAACGCTAGAAGCTTTTCTTGGCAGTGTGACGTCACTAACTTCGCTACTAAACTTCGCTCCCCATCACAGCTCAATGTTATAGATATAAGCATTTGACTCATATCACACCTCACTGCTTAGACAGACACTTCCATTCGTCTGCTTTAGTTAGCCTACTGCGTCCCTCCATCACTACATACTCTAGTACAGGAATATCAACCTGTTGTCCATCGGATACACCTTTCGGTCTCTCCTTAGGTCCCGACTAACCCAGGGCGGACGAGCCTTCCCCTGGAAACCTTAGTCTTACGGTGGACAGGATTCTCACCTGTCTTTCGCTACTCATACCGGCATTCTCACTTCTATGCGTTCCAGCACTCCTCACGGTACACCTTCATCACACATAGAACGCTCTCCTACCATACCTATAAAGGTATCCACAGCTTCGGTAAATTGTTTTAGCCCCGGTACATTTTCGGCGCAGGGTCACTCGACTAGTGAGCTATTACGCACTCTTTGAATGAATAGCTGCTTCTAAGCTAACATCCTAGTTGTCTGTGCAACCCCACATCCTTTTCCACTTAACAATTATTTTGGGACCTTAGCTGGTGGTCTGGGCTGTTTCCCTTTCGACTACGGATCTTAGCACTCGCAGTCTGACTGCCGACCATAATTCATTGGCATTCGGAGTTTATCTGAGATTGGTAATCCGGGATGGACCCCTCACCCAAACAGTGCTCTACCTCCAAGAATCTTTATGTCGACGCTAGCCCTAAAGCTATTTCGGAGAGAACCAGCTATCTCCAAGTTCGTTTGGAATTTCTCCGCTACCCACAAGTCATCCAAGCACTTTTCAACGTGCCCTGGTTCGGTCCTCCAGTGCGTCTTACCGCACCTTCAACCTGCTCATGGGTAGGTCACATGGTTTCGGGTCTACGACATGATACTAATTCGCCCTATTCAGACTCGGTTTCCCTGCGGCTCCGTCTCTTCAACTTAACCTCGCATCATATCGTAACTCGCCGGTTCATTCTACAAAAGGCACGCTCTCACCCATTAACGGGCTCGAACTTGTTGTAGGCACACGGTTTCAGGTTCTATTTCACTCCCCTCCCGGGGTGCTTTTCACCTTTCCCTCACGGTACTGGTTCACTATCGGTCACTAGGGAGTATTTAGGGTTGGGAGATGGTCCTCCCAGATTCCGACGGGATTTCTCGTGTCCCGCCGTACTCAGGATACTGCTAGGTACAAAGACTATTTTAAATACGAGGCTATTACTCTCTTTGGCTGATCTTCCCAAATCATTCTTCTATAATCTTTGAGTCCACATTGCAGTCCTACAACCCCGAAGAGTAAACTCTTCGGTTTGCCCTCCTGCCGTTTCGCTCGCCGCTACTAAGGCAATCGCTTTTGCTTTCTCTTCCTGCAGCTACTTAGATGTTTCAGTTCACTGCGTCTTCCTCCTCATATCCTTAACAGATATGGGTAACAGGTAGTACCTGTTGGGTTCCCCCATTCGGAAATCCCTGGATCATCGCTTACTTACAGCTACCCAAGGCATATCGTCGTTTGTCACGTCCTTCTTCGGCTCCTAGTGCCAAGGCATCCACCGTGCGCCCTTATTAACTTAACCTTATTTTTGACCTTTCAGTCATAAACTCTTTTAATACTACAGCGTTTCGGTTTATTTTCTTGTTACTATTTGATATAGATATTCAATTTTCAATGTGCATTACTTGGTGATCTCTCACCAATGGAGCCTAGCGGGATCGAACCGCTGACCTCCTGCGTGCAAAGCAGGCGCTCTCCCAGCTGAGCTAAGGCCCCACAAGACCTCTCAAGACTAAACAAGACCAATGCGCAGTTCCTTATCCTTAGAAAGGAGGTGATCCAGCCGCACCTTCCGATACGGCTACCTTGTTACGACTTCACCCCAATCATCTATCCCACCTTAGGCGGCTGGCTCCTAAAAGGTTACCTCACCGACTTCGGGTGTTACAAACTCTCGTGGTGTGACGGGCGGTGTGTACAAGGCCCGGGAACGTATTCACCGCGGCGTGCTGATCCGCGATTACTAGCGATTCCGACTTCATGTAGGCGAGTTGCAGCCTACAATCCGAACTGAGACTGGCTTTAAGAGATTAGCTTGCCGTCACCGGCTTGCGACTCGTTGTACCAGCCATTGTAGCACGTGTGTAGCCCAGGTCATAAGGGGCATGATGATTTGACGTCATCCCCACCTTCCTCCGGTTTATTACCGGCAGTCTCGCTAGAGTGCCCAACTGAATGATGGCAACTAACAATAGGGGTTGCGCTCGTTGCGGGACTTAACCCAACATCTCACGACACGAGCTGACGACAACCATGCACCACCTGTCACCTCTGTCCCGAAGGAAAGCTCTATCTCTAGAGCGGTCAGAGGGATGTCAAGACCTGGTAAGGTTCTTCGCGTTGCTTCGAATTAAACCACATGCTCCACCGCTTGTGCGGGCCCCCGTCAATTCCTTTGAGTTTCAACCTTGCGGTCGTACTCCCCAGGCGGAGTGCTTAATGCGTTAGCTGCGGCACTAAACCCCGGAAAGGGTCTAACACCTAGCACTCATCGTTTACGGCGTGGACTACCAGGGTATCTAATCCTGTTTGCTCCCCACGCTTTCGAGCCTCAGCGTCAGTTACAAGCCAGAGAGCCGCTTTCGCCACCGGTGTTCCTCCATATATCTACGCATTTCACCGCTACACATGGAATTCCACTCTCCCCTCTTGCACTCAAGTTAAACAGTTTCCAAAGCGTACTATGGTTAAGCCACAGCCTTTAACTTCAGACTTATCTAACCGCCTGCGCTCGCTTTACGCCCAATAAATCCGGACAACGCTCGGGACCTACGTATTACCGCGGCTGCTGGCACGTAGTTAGCCGTCCCTTTCTGGTAAGATACCGTCACAGTGTGAACTTTCCACTCTCACACTCGTTCTTCTCTTACAACAGAGCTTTACGATCCGAAAACCTTCTTCACTCACGCGGCGTTGCTCGGTCAGACTTCCGTCCATTGCCGAAGATTCCCTACTGCTGCCTCCCGTAGGAGTCTGGGCCGTGTCTCAGTCCCAGTGTGGCCGATCACCCTCTCAGGTCGGCTATGTATCGTCGCCTTGGTGAGCCGTTACCCCACCAACTAGCTAATACAACGCAGGTCCATCTGGTAGTGGTGCAATTGCACCTTTCAAACAGTTATCATGCAATAACTGCTATTATGCGGTATTAGCTATCGTTTCCAATAGTTATCCCCCGCTACCAGGCAGGTTACCTACGCGTTACTCACCCGTTCGCAACTCATCCAGAGAAGCAAGCTCCTCCTTCAGCGTTCTACTTGCATGTATTAGGCACGCCGCCAGCGTTCGTCCTGAGCCAGGATCAAACTCTCATTAAAAGTTTGAGTTCTCACTCATTTCTGTCACTGACAGATTTATTGTTTTTTCATTGTTCAGTACTATAACCTTAGTTATAGTGCCCTGCACATTGGTTCGTCTTGTTCAGTTTTCAAAGGTCTTTGTCACTCAATCTCTCTCAAGCGACAACTATATTAGTATATCACAGCTGCTGACCTATGTCAACAATTTTTTGAAACTTTTTTTACTTTTTTCATCCCTGCGACATACCCATAGTCCGTACGGGATTCGAACCCGTGTTACCGCCGTGAAAAGGCGGTGTCTTAACCCCTTGACCAACGGACCT
>CAJNCT010000009.1:0-36538 GCA_905221335.1 bacterium | reverse complement strand
GGCGCTTGTGACTTTCCTGTTTACGGATGTAGTCTAGGATGCGATTGCGGAATTTGGTTTTAAAGCAGACATATAGTTGACGGCGCTCTCCTTCTAACAAGGCTGGATGATCGCTCACTAATTCATACAGACACAGCATCCCTTCCTGATCCCAGTCTTCTTTCTCCCACAGATGTAAATGGTATTCTTTGCGGCACTTGTTTACAATCCCTTTGCTTTCTTCGTATAATTCTTTTAGATTCATAGACCTCTCCTTTCTACATTTAGTTTAGCAAAATGCACGAACCCATGGTCTATTTCCTCTATTCTATACTTCTTCCTCTCTCAACGGCACATAAAAAGAGAGACAAGGTCTCTCTGGGGTTATAATTCTGCAATTTGGTTGAGATTCACTTCTGCAATCGTGTCATTACCAAACATAGAGATAATCATCTTTACTTTGTTGTTATCAATTTCAGTAATTTTACCTGTATAGTCTGCAAAAGCGCCATCAATGATGCGGACAGTCTGGCCAACTTCAACGTCAATATCAAACTCTTGAACAGTTTGTCCCATAGAAACCAGAATATCACGGATTTCTTGCTCCAATAGCGGAGTTGGTTTTGATCTGTTCCCGTGTGACCCGACGAATCCTGTTACGTTAGGTGTGTTTCGAACAACGAACCATGCTTCATCTGTCATGACCATTTCTACAAGGACATAACCCGGAAAGCGATTCTCTTCAATTTCTTTTTTCTTTCCATTTTTCTCAACTTGCACAGTTTGTGTTGGAATTTCAACACGTAGAATATTATCCAACATATTATATGTTTGTGCACGTTGCAATAGATTTTCTTTTACCTTATTTTCATAGCCAGAATAAGTTTGTAGAACAAACCATCCCTTGTCAAAACTATCCATGATATTTCCTTTCATAATAGAAGAAAGCTAGCAGAAGTTCTCCGCTTTTCTTCTAAAAAATGTTAATAAATCGAATCAAACCTGAAACAATCAACTGGTCAAAAATATAAATGATGACCACAAAGAAGGCTGTGTATTCCATAATAGAGCGAAAATCTCTCCAGCTTTCTTTGCGAGTTGGCCAAGTTGTTTCTTTAAGAAGTTTAAAAATATCCTTAATAAAACCCATCGTTCTCTCCTATCTCGTCTCTCTATGTGTCGTATATTTTCCACAATGTTTACAAAATTTATTTACTTCTAGTCGTGTTGGCTTGGGGTTCCCACTAATTTTGATTGAGTAATTTCTTGAACCGCAAACTGCACAAGCTAGGCTTGCTTTTTTTAGTGCCATAACGCCTCCATCTTATCTATTATAACAAGAAACCTAGGCTTTGACAAGCCTCTTAACGAAAGAGATTGACGAAAGAGTCCCAGATTGTCTGGGCTTTCTCTTTTATCTTTGCATCCGAAATCGCACGTCCCGCTTCGTCTACAAGATTTTGAGCTCGGCTACGAATATCTTCTAGCGGATCCTCGGACTGGTTCGTTTCATTTTCAACGACCTGCTTTTTCGTATTTTCTGGTTCAATACCATTTTGTTTATAAGCATTCTCAACTGTAAAAGTGCTACCTGGAGTGTATGGCAAAATGGTATTAGCCATACTTCTAAAGACATGGGCTGCTCCATTTGAGGTAGATCCTGCCAGATAATGGTTCTCATCTGTTGTTGGGAAGCCAAGCCAGTGGCTGATTACCACATCCGGAGTATAACCAATCACCCACTGGTCACTCGTATATTCCGGGTTGAAAACAGCTTCAGTCGTACCCGTTTTACCAGCCATAACATAATCTGCTGGTGACGAACTAATTCCTGTACCATTTGTAAAAGTTCCCAACATCATGCTGGTCATTTTATCAGCTACAGACTTATCAATCACTCGTTTTTGGGAGTTTTTATGACTCTTGATAACCTGACCACTGGCATTTTCGATACGAGTGATGAAATGCGCTTCAGGCATTAGACCTCCATTAGCAAATGCTGCATAGGCTTGCGCCATCTGGAGAGGATTCGTCTCCACACCTCCACCAAGAGCAACTCCAAGAACTCGGTCAACATTTTCCATATTCAGGCCAAATCTCTCCCCAGCGTCAAAAGCTTTGTCAATCCCCAATTTATTTACAGTCGCAACTGCTGGTAGGTTGAGTGATTCCGCCAAGGCCTGATACATAGGCACTTCTGGAGATGTCTTAATACCCGCATAGTTGTCTACTTGATAACTATCGTACTGCATCGTATGATTATCTAGTTGCTTGTTCAAGGCCCATCCTGCTTCTACTGCAGGTGTATAAACGACTAAAGGTTTAATGGTTGAGCCTGGACTACGCTTAGACTGAGTAGCATAGTTAAAATTACGAAAACCTGGTTTGTCATCACCAGCTACACGACCGACAACTCCACGCACTCCACCAGTCTTGGGTTCTAGAGCGACACTACCTGATTCGGCATGCGTTCCGTCTTCTGCTGTTGGAAATAGCGAAGTGTTTTCATAAATAACCTGCATGTTTGCTTGATAGTTTTGGTCAAGTTCCGTATAGATTCGATAGCCGTTGTTGACAATCTCTTCTTCTGTGAGATTGTACTTGGAAACCGCTTCGTTGACAACTGCATCAAAATAGGACGGGTAACGATAATCCGAAACTTTGCCTTCATACTTATCTTGCAGTTGAGAAGCCATATCTACTCCAGCCGCTTCGGTCTCTTGATTTTTATCAATATAACCCGCTGCAACCATATTTTGCAAAACAGTATCCCTGCGGTTGGTCGAAGTCTCAACAGAATTTAATGGATTATACAATTCTGGTCCCTTGAGCATCCCGGCTAGAGTGGCCGCCTGATCAAGCGTTAGTTGTGAAGCCGGTACACCGAAATATTTCTTACTTGCATCTTCAACACCCCATACCCCATTTCCAAAGTAGGCGTTATTGAGGTACATCGTAAGGATTTGCTCCTTGCTGTATTTCTTGGTCAACTCTAAGGCAAGGAAAAACTCCTTAGCCTTCCGTTCAACGGTCTGGTCCTGGGAAAGATAGGCATTTTTCGCCAACTGTTGAGTGATGGTAGAACCCCCTCCAGAACGACCTGCTGTAAGGATGGCTAGAAAGAAACGACCGTAGTTAATCCCATCATTTTTATAAAAGGAACGGTCCTCTGTCGCGACGACAGCATTTTGCAAGTCTTTGCTGATATCTGCCAGCTCAATATAGGTTCCCTTTTGACCTGATAGAGCTCCTGCCTCTTTTTCTTCGCGGTCAAAAATCAGAGTTCGCGTTTTCAGGGCATTTTGTAAGTCATTGACATTGGTAGACTTGGCTATCGCAAACAAGTAGGTTCCTACTAGCAAACCTGCACTTAACCCTAAAATGATGACGATCTTTGTCAGATGGTAACGACGCCAAAATTTTCGAATTGGGCCTACTTGGGACAATTTTTTTCTATCGCTCCGTGAACGACGCATGCTAGTCGAATCAGACTCCGTGGATTCATTCGCTTCTTTTTTAAAGAGAGAAAGAAACCTCTCAAATAATTTATCTAATTTCATGCGTTTATTTTATCATCTTCACCATAGGAACTCAAGAATTTAGCTACTCCCTATCCAAATAGGGCTTTTTTTGTTACAATATCTGTATGCAATTCACATTTACATTACCCGAATCCTTGCCTCAAATGACGGTCAAACAATTCCTAGAGGAACAACTCCTCATTCCTAGAAAGATTCGCCATTTTCTAAGAATCAAGAAGAACATATTAATTAACCACAAAGAAGTTCACTGGATCGAGATGGTCAAACCAGGTGACATTTGCCAGTTGACTTTTGACGAGGAAGATTATCCCCCAAAAGAAATCCTTTGGGGCAATCCAGACCTCGTTCAAGAGGTTTATCAAGACCAACATCTCATTATCGTCAACAAGCCAGAAGGAATGAAAACTCATGGTAACCAGCCAAACGAAATCGCCCTTCTCAATCATGTCAGCGCCTACGTCGGCCAAACTTGCTATGTCGTTCATCGCTTGGACATGGAAACAAGCGGTTTAGTACTTTTTGCTAAAAATCCTTTTATCCTACCCATTCTCAATCGTTTGTTGGAGAAAAAAGAAATCGCTCGCGAGTACTGGGCACTCGTAGAAGGACGAGTAGAGAGTAAAGAACTGGTCTTCCGAGATAAGATCGGACGTGATCGACACGATCGCAGAAAACGAGTGGTGAATGCCAAAAATGGGCAACATGCTGAAACGCATATCAGTCGATTAAAGCAATTCCCAAATAAGACTTCTCTGGTTCGTTGCAAACTAAAGACCGGTCGAACGCATCAGATCCGTGTTCACCTCTCTCATCATAAACACCCTATCCTAGGCGACCCTCTCTATAATACTCAATCAAAAACGAGCAGGCTCATGCTTCACGCTTTTCGCCTTTCCTTTACCCACCCACTCACCTTAGTAAAGTTGAGCTTCACCGCCCTTTCCGATACTTTTGAAAGAGAATTAAAACAAAATGGATGACACTATCATCCATTTTTCTATACAAAAAAGCAAGACCAGAAGGCCTTGCTTTTACCAACTCAAGAATTATTTAGCGATTTTTGCGAAGTATTCAAGAGTACGTACAAGTTGTGCAGTGTATGACATTTCGTTGTCGTACCATGATACAACTTTAACCAATTGTTTACCGTCAACGTCAAGAACTTTAGTTTGAGTTGCGTCAAACAATGAACCGTAAGACATACCTACGATATCTGAAGATACGATTGGGTCTTCAGTGTATCCGTATGATTCGTTTGAAGCTGCTTTCATAGCTGCGTTCACTTCATCAACAGTAACGTTCTTTTCAAGAACTGCTACCAATTCAGTAACTGATCCAGTTGGAGTTGGAACACGTTGTGCAGATCCGTCAAGTTTACCGTTCAATTCTGGGATTACAAGACCGATAGCTTTAGCAGCACCAGTTGAGTTAGGAACGATGTTTGCTGCACCAGCGCGAGCACGACGAAGGTCACCACCACGGTGTGGTCCGTCAAGGATCATTTGGTCACCAGTGTAAGCGTGGATAGTAGTCATCAATCCTTCTACAACACCGAAGTTGTCTTGAAGAGCTTTAGCCATTGGAGCCAAGCAGTTTGTAGTACATGAAGCACCTGAGATAACTGTTTCAGTACCGTCAAGAACGTCGTGGTTAGTGTTGAATACAACTGTTTTAACGTCGTTTCCACCAGGAGCAGTGATAACAACTTTT
The DNA here is from genome assembly GCA_905221335.1 of bacterium. Lineage (GTDB taxonomy): Bacteria > Bacillota > Bacilli > Lactobacillales > Streptococcaceae > Streptococcus. The sequence continues at coordinate 31,307 of CAJNCT010000009.1, read as the reverse complement.
TTAGCTCCACCAGCGTGCAAGTGTTTTTCAGCCGCTGCTTTCTTAGCAAAGAAACCAGTTGCTTCAAGAACGATTTCTACACCGTCAGTAGCCCAGTCGATTTGTTCTGGATCACGTTCAGCAGAAACACGGATGAATTTACCGTTAACTTCAAATCCACCTTCTTTAACTTCTACAGTACCGTCGAAACGACCTTGAGTTGTGTCGTATTTCAACAAGTGTGCAAGCATAACTGGATCTGTAAGGTCGTTGATGCGAGTAACTTCAACACCTTCTACGTTTTGGATACGGCGGAAAGCAAGACGACCGATACGTCCGAAACCGTTAATACCAACTTTAACTACCATTAGTGATTTCCTCCTTATGAAAATCCTGAAAATTTTATTGTGAAAAGAGTAACTTGAATCACTACAAATCACCTTTCAACACTATTATTATATAACTATTTAAGTAGAATTGCAAGTACGGGCGTTGTTTTTCTCTCTTGCTTTTCTACTTTTCAATCCCCTTCATTCACCTAAGCTTTTATTTCTAGGACCTTCTATCCTATCCGCATAATCTTCTCATAGTTCAACTCTAACTTCAGAAATAGGACTATGAAAAGAGACAGGATTTCTCCTGCCTCTAGGCTGATAAACGATTATTTACGACGTCCTGGACGTTCTGCATAACCATAGTAAGCATCTGCCATGATTTCTTCCATGTCAGCTACCATTGGCAAGCGTGGGTTTGCAGGTGAACATTGATCTTCATAAGCAAGCAAGGCGATTTCATGCAAGCTGTCTTTCCAAACTTTTTCATCGATTCCAAAGCCTTTGAAGTTCATTGTGATTCCGACTGCTTCACCAAGATCGTAAACTGCTTTGGCATAAGCTTCAACTGCTTCTTCTGGAGTTGAGTGAGGCAATCCAAGCATTTTCGCGATGTCTTGGAATTTTTCATCAGCTTTCCAGTAGTTGTACTTAGGCCACGTAGTCGTCTTAGATGGACGAGTTCCGTTGTAACGGATAACGTATGGAAGCAAGATTGCATTTGTACGTCCGTGAACAGTATGGTGAACTCCACCGATCTTGTGGGCCATTGAGTGGCTCATACCAAGGAAGGCATTGGCAAAGGCCATACCAGCCATTGTAGATGCATTATGCATTTTTTCGCGAGCTTCTGGGTCAGCTGTCTTAACAGATTTTTCCAACCATTCAAAAACAAGTTTGATTGTTTGAAGGGCGATACCGTCTGTATAGTCGTTAGCGAAGTTTGAAGTGTAGGCTTCAGTAGCGTGAGTCAAGACATCCATACCAGTATCAGCAGCGATGAAGTCTGGAACGGATTCAACCAAAGCAGGGTCAACAATGGCAATAGTTGGTGTCAATGAGTAGTCAGCTAATGGGTATTTGCGGTTGTTTTTCTTATCAGAGATAACGGCAAATGGTGTTACTTCTGAACCTGTACCTGAAGTTGTTGGGATACCGATGTACTTCGCTTTCTTACCAAGTGATGGGAAGCGGAAGGCACGTTTACGGATATCCATGAATTTTTGAACCAAGTCACGGAAGTCGATTTGTGGTTGTTCGTAGAAGAGCCACATTACTTTGGCTGCGTCCATTGGAGAACCACCACCAAGAGCGATGATAGTGTCTGGTTCAAATGCTTTCATCACTTCAGCACCACGTTCTACAGTTGTGATGTCTGGATCTGGTTCAACATCTGAGAATACTTGGATCGTTACACGGTTGCTACGTGCGTTCAATTGATCAATAACACGTTGAACAAAGCCAAGTTTTTCGATAGATTTGTCTGTAACAATCATAACGCGATCAATATCTTCACATGTTTGAAGGTATTGGATAGAATTGCGTTCGAAGTAAATTTTTGAAGGAACTTTAAACCATTGCATATTATTTCTACGTTTCCCTACTTTCTTGATGTTTAGAAGGTTGATCGCACTCACGTTATCACCGACTGAGTTGTGTCCATATGAACCACATCCAAGTGTCAATGATGGAATGAAGGCATTGTATACGTCACCGATACCACCGAAAGTAGATGGAGAGTTCCAGATAATACGCATAGCTTTGATTTCTGTACCAAAGCGTTTAGCAAGAGCTTCGTCTTTTGTATGGATGGCTGCTGAGTGACCAAGTCCGTTAAACTCAACCATTTGACGAGCTTTTGTAAGACCGTCTTCTGTATCTTCAGCTTTTAGGACAGCGATAACTGGTGACAATTTTTCACGAGTCAATGGTTCTTTCGGTCCTACTTCTGCACATTCTGCAGCCAAGATGTTTGTTCCTTCTGGAACGCTAAATCCCGCTTGTTCTGCAATCCATGCTGCTGGTTTACCAACGATGTTTGCATTTAGTTTAGCACCTGCACAGTTTTTGCTGTTTGCTTTCACACCGAAACAGAATTCTTCAAGAAGGGCTTTTTCTTTTTTATTTACAAAGTAAGTGTGATATGATTTGAATTCTTCTACAAATTCGTCATACACTTCTTTATCAATGATAACGGCTTGTTCTGATGCACAGACCATCCCATTATCAAATGATTTAGACATAACGATGTCATGAGCAGCTTGACGGAGGTCGGCAGATTTTTCTACATAAGCAGGAACGTTTCCGGCACCTACCCCAAGAGCTGGTTTCCCACATGAGTAAGCCGCCTTAACCATGGCATTACCACCAGTTGCAAGGATAGTTGCAACACCTTCGTGGTTCATAAGCGCTCCAGTTGCTTCCATAGATGGTTCTGTAATCCATTGAACACAGTTTTCAGGTGCTCCAGCTGCGATAGCTGCATCACGAACGATTTGTGCTGCGTGAGCAGAAGATTCTTGAGCTGATGGGTGGAAAGCAAACACGATTGGATTACGTGTTTTCAAAGCAATGAGTGATTTGAAAATAGCTGTTGATGTTGGGTTCGTTGTTGGAGTGACACCACACACTACACCGACAGGTTCTGCAATTTTAGTCAAGCCTGTAACTGGATCATCTTCGATAACTCCAACAGTTTTAACACCACGCATATTATTCACAACGTGCTCACAGGCAAAAAGGTTTTTTGTAGCCTTGTCTTCAAATACACCACGACCAGTTTCTTCAACTGCATGTTGAGCAAGAATTCCGTGCGCATCAAGAGCTGCAACTGAAGCTTTCGCTACGATGTAGTCAACTTGCTCTTGATTTAACTTGCGCATTTCATCAAGCGCAACCAAGGCTTTTTTCACTAACCCGTCGACATGCTTTTCAGCAGCGAGTTGTTTTTCCTCAGGTGTTAACGTTTTTTTATCAGCCATATCGTCCTCCATAGCCTTCAAGGATTTGATCCTTTGTTAATTTTTTCACAAGTTTATTATAACTCTTTTTCAAGACTTTGTAAACCATTTCATAAGCATTTCACAAAGAAATTTTATGAGATTGTGAACTTTTTCTCAATACACCTGCGCAATAGAGTTTTGTCTGGATGATTGTGAAATTATGAAAAATATTTTTTTATTTCACAAAGTTTTTTCTCGTTGATAATCAGACATTGACTCCACCTCTAGAAAGCGCTTTCTTTTCCGTTTTTGAGAATAGCCCCCTAATCTGGAGACTATTGTTTTTGTTGAAAGACGCCTTGTTTAAAGCTGCCTTCATAGACAACTTCTTGCTCAGTCGTCAGTTTTCCTTGACCTTCAGCCTGGCCATTTACAAAATCACCTTCATATTTCCAGCCAGATTTGGACTGGAAGGTTCCTTTACCATTGAAGGACCCATTGTTGAACTCACCTGTGTATTGGTCCCCATTTTCAAAGGTCATGGTACCCTGACCATTCATCTTTCCTCTTACCAAGGTTCCATCATAAACAAGTGCGCCACCATCAAGTGTCAGGACACCCTTTTTAGGTGTATTTAGTAGAAAAACTGACACGGCACAGATAACGATTAGAAGAACGGTTGCAATCTCTATACGCGGACGAGTCAGATAGACACGATACTTTTCGTAAAAATTCTTAAGATTTTCCATTGTCACTCTCATTTTCTAAACGATCTAACCAGCTTTGGCAGCCACTTGTGATGCGCGCATAGGTCTCCTCAAAATCTCCTGTGTACCATGGATCTGGAACACTTTCAGACGCAAAAGGGTAGATTTTGTGCTGTAGTTCCTGAGGACACATTTGACGCAGATCTGAAAGGTTTGAAGCATCCATGCCGATAATGTAATCAAATGATTCAAAGTCTTCTCTGCGAATCTGAAGCGATGTTTTGTCTTTGTCATAAGGGATCTGATACTGCTGGAAAATTCCTTGCGTTCCCCTATGAATCGGATTGCCATGTTCCCACGATGACGTTGCCCGACTCTCAATCTGGTAATCACTCGTCATGGACTTCATCACAAATTCTGCCATGGGGCTACGACAGATATTTCCTAAGCAAACAAATACTATTTTTTTCATCCCTTTTCCTCTCACTTCATAGAAAAACGGGAGTGACAGGTCCCGTTTTATTCTTCGATTGCTCCGCTTTCGTCGATAACTGCTCCTTCTGGTGTCACAGCTTCTTTGAGTGGCAACACTGTCTTGATGGCAGCCAATTCAAAAGTCAAATAAACGCCATCTACATCCAGTACGATTGTTCTCTTCTCAGTGTCTACTTCATCCACTGTTCCGTAAAGCCCACCAATTGTAATGACTTCATATCCTTTTTGAAGCTTGTTCAAGCTTTCCATACGCTTTTGTGCTTGTTTCTTTTGAGAACGTTGCATAAAGAACATCAAGGCAAACATACCTACAAGCATGATCACAAATGTTAAATTTGGACTAATATTTTCCATAGTATTTTCTCCTTTGTATTTTACATAGGACTACTATATCAAATTTCAGCTACTTTTACAAGATTGTGCCTTGTTTTTATGGTTATAAAAAATCAGAGTTTTCACTCTGATTTTTGTGATTATTTCAAGTTTTGAACGACTTTGACTAGATTTTCAACTGTAAATCCGTACTCTGCCAATACTTTTGGTGCTGGGGCAGATGCTCCAAAGGTATCAATACCGAGAACTGCACCATCAAGACCAACATACTTGTACCAGTTTTGAGTTGCACCCATTTCGACTGCAACACGACGGCGGACTGCATTTGGAAGGATTTCTTCCTTGTAAGCTGCATCTTGTGCGTCAAAGACATCTGTTGATGGCATGCTGACTACACGGACTTTTGCGCCTTGGCTAGCCAATTCTTTGGCAGCTGCGACAGCTAGGTTCACCTCTGAACCTGTCGCAATCAAGATTGTATCAAAGTCTGCTGCATTTTCATAGACAACATAGGCACCTTTTGCCACTTTGTCAAAGTCTGTCCCTTCTTCAACAGTCAAGTTTTGACGTGTCAAGACAAGGGCAGTTGGTGTTTTCTCACTTGTCACTGCAAGGTACCAAGCTGCTTGAGTTTCACGCGCATCTGCTGGGCGGAAAACATTCAGATTTGGCATAGCACGGAGACCTGCTAAGTGTTCAACTGGTTCGTGAGTTGGACCATCTTCACCAACAGCAATAGAATCGTGGGTAAAGACATAAGTCACAGGAAGTCCTTGCAAGGCTGACAAGCGGACAGCCGCCTTCACATAGTCAGAAAAGACGAAGAAGGTCCCACCGTATACACGAAGTCCACCGTGAAGGGCCATCCCGTTCAAGATCGTTCCCATTGCAAATTCACGAACACCAAACTGAATGTTGCGGTTCAAGCGATTAGCGTCGTCTTGAAGTCCGTCCGTTTTGATATAAGTCATGTTTGAGTGAGCAAGGTCAGCTGATCCACCTAAGAAAGTTGGCAACTTGGCAGCTACAACGTTCAAAGCATCTTGACTTGAATTACGAGTTGCTTGAGAGAAACCATTTTCTAAGGCTGGGAAGTCTGCCGGAGTCACTTCAACTGGATCACGTCCGTCGATGATTGCTTCAACTTCTGCTGCAAGTTCGGGATGAGCTTCTTTATAATCAGCAACTAGTTTTGTCCAAGCTTGATAAGCTGATGCACCACGGTCTGCAACATTTTCCTTGAAATCAGCATAAACTTCAGCTGGGATTTCAAATGGTTCATAATCCCAACCAAGAGTTTGGCGAGTAGCCGCAGTTTCATCTGCCCCAAGAGGAGCACCGTGTACCGCATTAGTTCCTTGTTTGTTTGGAGAACCGTATCCAATCACAGTCTTCACTTCAATCAAAGATGGTTTTCCTGAAGCTTTAGCTGCTTCGATAGCCGCATGGATAGCTTCCAAGTCTGTTCCATCTTCAACCAAGGCAGTATGCCAACCGTAGGCGTTGTAACGGTCACGAACACGTTCTGTAAAGGAATCCTTTGTCTCACCATCCAAGTTAATGTCATTTGAATCATACAGAACAACCAACTTGTCAAGTTTTTGCAACCCTGCATATGAAGCCGCCTCACTTGAGACACCTTCCATCAAATCTCCGTCTCCACAGATAACATAAGTATAGTGGTCAAAGATATTGAAACCTTCGCGGTTATACTTCGCTGCAAGGAAACGTTCTGCTTGGGCAAAACCAGTAGCAGTAGAAATCCCTTGTCCTAGAGGACCAGTTGTAGCGTCAACCCCTGCTGTATGCCCAAATTCTGGGTGACCTGGTGTTTTTGAACCCCATTGGCGGAAGTTCTTGACTTCATCCATGCTGACATCTTCAAAACCAGAAAGGTGAAGAAGGGCATAAAGGAGCATAGAGCCATGTCCTGCTGAAAGAATAAAACGGTCGCGGTTAATCCAGTTTGGTTGTGCTGGATTGATACGAAGTTGTTTTGTAAAAAGGCTATAAGCCATTGGAGCAGCTCCCATAACCACCCCTGGGTGACCTGAGTTTGCTTTGTTGATGGCGTCAATACCTAGAAAACGAATTGCATTAACAGATAGATTTGACATAGAATTTCCTTTCTCTTTGAGGTGATTAATGAATCACACATCCTATTTTACTATTATATGAAAAAATGCATGGAATAGCAATTAAACAATTTGAGCTCCTCTAGTACATTTGATTTGTCTATCCTCTCGTCACCTCATAGTAAGGAAGTAGGAGAGTATAAGCATCTTCTAACTTTTCTAATATCGCTTCTACTGACTGATTTTCAATGAAGGAAATATCTGACTTGACCAAAACTTTACGAATTTCCTGACATTGCACCTTCTCGCGTAAGAGCTGACGATCTTCTTCTGTGGCTTCTACCTTTTGACTCTGGTCGTCAGTATATGCTAGATAATACATTCCTTCTACCGGTGGAATATCTAAAACCTTGGCTTGTTTGCCCAGAGTCTGCTCATCTTTCTTTCGCTCGATGAAACTGGTCTCTAAGGAAATTCCAAAGTCTGATGGATTCCCATACAAACGCAGAGCCAACATGGGTTCTGTCACCTCCCCCTCTCTCTGTAGATAGACCCAGAAATGCGGTCGCAAGCGTTGCGCTTGATTCATCCACTGACTAGTCTGTTGCAGTTGCCATTCTGGATGCTTTTCTTGGAAGGCCTTGGCTAAGTTCGTAAAAGCCTTGCGAGCCTCTTGACCTTTTTTCCGTAATTCCAGCATTTTTTCTCGTTCATCTCCAGCTTTATCTGGATTACGGTACTGGATTTCTGCGTAAGATAGATAGTTTCTGATTGTTTCCAACATTTGTCTCTTCTCCCTTTTTCTAACAAAAAATCAGGACAAGCCTGATTTTATTTATTCTGTGTCTACGACTACATAGCGATTTGGCTCGTCACCTTCAGAGTAACTCGTCACGCCATCCATGCGTGAAATAATGCGATGGATAATCTTGCGTTCGCTATTTGACATTGGATCAGTTTGTTGGCTACGTCCTTCTTCTAAAACGCGAGTCGCCAATTTTTGAGCGTAAGTTTGCAAGACTTCTGCACGGTGTTCAACGTAATCATTGACATTGATTGTGATGTAGAAGGTTCTTGAATAGCTATTGTAGAGGTAGTTTTGCGCCAAAAGCTGCAGTGCTTTCAATACTTTCCCGTGATAGCCAATAATGCGACCAGGTTCATTGGTATCAATTTGAAGATTGATGGTGCGGCGATTGTAGTCGCTTGAAATCGTCCCTTCAACATCCATATCATCCACAATGGTTTGAACATAGTTAGCCACTTGAGCTGCTACTTGTTCGATGTCATAACTCGGCTCGACCTTCAAACCCAGTTCTTCCAAAGACTGGCTTTCTACCGATTCTGACATAGATACAAATTCTTCACACTCTGCTGGGGCTTCCACTCCAGCATCTCCTGTCTGCAATTCATTTAAAATCGCGATGTGACCTGTTTCTTCTAAGATCGTGCTAGCATGTTTCTCATTTTTCAAGATTTCAGCCTTGATTTCATCAGAAACACCCTGACCTTCCTCTTCTATTTTTTTAATCGCCTCAACAACATGACCAAGATCAACTGTCGCCTCTGTTACTGTCTTAACAGGTTCGTTTTGTTCATTGATTTCTTTCGGAACACCTTTTACAGCTTGTTGATTGGCCTTAATCACAGTCGTCTCACTAATCGCCTCAATATCAACTTGAGCTGGTTTTTTCCCAAATAAGCCTAAAAAACCTTTCTTCTCTTTGGACACGACCTTGATGTGAGTCTTCATTCTCGGAATACCTAACTCTTTCAATCCTTTCTGGATTGCTTCTTCAACAGTTGAACCTGTAAATAATACCATTATCAGATTCCTCCTTATTATTTCGTTTTCTGAGCCTTTTTCTTGGCTTTTCTTTTTCTATTTTCCAAATCTTTTTTAGCTTGTACTTCCGCCTCACGCGCTGCAATAATCTTGAAAGGATTGTTCAAGAAATAGGTTTGCAGAACTTGATAAGCATTGGATACTGCCCAGTACAAGGCTACGCCACTAGGTGAAGAGATGGCAAAGATAAAGATCAGTACAGGCATCCCGTACATCATCCCTGTCATAGCTCCACTTCTTTCAGGTAAAGCCTTATTCGATAACCAACTGCTTAAGAAGGTAAAAACTGCCGCCAAAATCGGAAGGATAAAGCTTGTGTCTACTCCCCCAAGGTTCACCCACAAAAAATGCCCTGTTTTCAAAAAGTCTACTCGAGTCAAGGCTTGGAAGAGAGCCAAGAGAACCGGCATTTGAATCAAAATCGGCCAGAGAGAAGAAGAGTGTTTAACCCCTAATTCTTTATAGACCTTCCGCATCTCCTGATCCAGCTTGGTTCTACTTTCCATATCACGACCTGGATATTGTTCTTGAAGAGCCTTGATGCGTGGTTGAGCCTCTTGCATTTTTCTAGAGGCCACCATCTGAGTCTGAAAGACTGGCAATAGAATCGTACGAATCAGGATCGTAAAGAGGATAATCCCCACTCCGATACTAATGTCAAAGGACAAGAAGCGGATGATTTCAGCAAAAAAATAGACAAATTTACTCCATATATCTGTAGAATCTGCTGCAACATCGCTCGTCCCACAGGCTGTCATGACAAATAAGGACAAGCCCAGCAAACTAATCAACTGTAGTTTCTTTTTCACTCCTAATTCCTTCCCGGTAAATCTTTGATAACTTTAATACGTGGAGTAGATTTTTCTCCATTTCTGCATAATCCAAGCCTTCAACCCCTTTTCGAGCAATTACGACAAAATCAACGTTATCAGCTAACTGTTCCCTTACACTTAGCAAAATGTGTCGAATCCGTCTTTTAATTTGATTTCTAGTAACTGCATTCCCCAGCTTTTTGCTGACGGACAGCCCTACTCGAAAATGACTTTTCTGATTCTCCAATTGGTAGACAACAAATTTACGATTAGCAAAACTTGTTCCATCCGTGAAAATAGCCTTAAAATCTTTCTCTCTTTTTACACGAAAGCTTTTCTTCAAAACTCAACTCCATCTATTAAATTACTACTATTATACCATAAATTTCAAAAAAGCCAATAATGACAAGGTTTTAGACTGTTTTAACAACAAAAAGTTGGGAAAATTTATCTCCCAACTCCTTTTTATTGTATCTTACCTTGTAATTTTATTCAGTTCTTCTTACTTTTTCAAGCGTTCAACATCACGAGCGATGACCAATTCTTCATCAGTTGGGATAACCAAGACACGAACTTTAGCAGCTTCTGTTGAGATATCACCTGTTGCTCCAAAGACATTCTTTTCTGGATCGACATCGCAGCCAAACCAAGAAATGCCTTCAATAACCATCTGACGAATCGTTACAGAGTTTTCTCCAATTCCGGCTGTAAAGATAATGGCATCTGCACCATTCAAAACTGCTAAATACTGACCAATGTATTTTTGGATACGATCTACAAAAATCTCATTTGCCAGCTGCGCTTTCTCATCACCCGCACGCATAGCTTCGTGAATATCACGCATATCGCTTGATCTCTCAGAAACACCCAAAAGTCCTGACTCACGATTGAGAATTCGACTGATATCCTCTGGTGTATTGAAATCCTCTGTATGTTGCATGAGATAAGGAATGATAGCAGGATCGATATCGCCTGTACGAGTCCCCATCATGATACCACCAAGTGGAGTGAATCCCATGGATGTATCAACAGACTGACCACCTTTGACAGCTGTAATAGAACCACCATTTCCAATATGACAAGTAATCAATTTCAATTCTTCTAGGGGGCGACCTAAAATTTTAGCTGCTTCTCCTGCTACAAACTGATGACTTGTCCCGTGGGCTCCATACTTACGAACTTTATTTTCAGTGTAGTATTTGTTTGGAAGAGGGTAACGATAGGCTTTCTCTGGCATGGTTGTATGGAATGATGTATCAAAAACAACAACGCTGGTAATATCTGGAAGCAATTCCTTAAATGCGCGAATTCCTGCTGCGTTGGCTGGGTTGTGAAGAGGAGCCAAAAGTCCCAACTCTTCAACCTTTTCCAAAACATCTCCCTCTACCAAGGTTGACTCTTTGAAATATTCACCACCAGCCACAACACGGTGCCCGACACCAGTAATTTCATCATAACCTTTGATAATGTCAAAACGAATCAAATCATCCAATAAAATTTTAACGGCTTGTGTGTGATCGTCAATATCAAGAATTTGTTGTTCAGAACGGCCGTCGAATTTTACAGTTGAGATAGAGTCTTTCAAGCCAATACGTTCAATCAAGCCTTTCGCTAATACTATTTCTTCTGGCATTTGGTAAAGTTGCCATTTCAAACTCGAGCTTCCTGCATTGATTGCAATTGTTTTAGTCATAACATGATACCTCTTTTAAGCGTTTTCAACTATTATAACAAAATTTACCTTACATTTCAGTACCTTTGCTCCATTTTTGAAAATTTTCTTTGAATTTCAATAGTGCAGCTGGATCTTGCAAACTTTCTAGCGGATAGACAAAAGGTTGCCGTTCCTGTTCAGTTTTTTTCTGTAAAACAAAAATACTTTTAGCTTGGCTTGCGATTGAGAAAATATCCTCTGGCAGAGTGATGATAGCCGTCAGGCTCACTTCGTCTTTGAGCCAACCTTTTAACAAATCACTTTGAGGACTGGTCAACAAGTCGCTCGGAGCTAGAAAAATAGCATAGCCATCTGACTTGAGATACTTTAGACCTTGCTCCATCAGCAAATGATGGGCATAGGTGTGCTCTTGACTAGAAGACACTTGATAGCGTGAAGCGATGGCATCGTCTGGGTAATAGCCAACAGGCAAGTCACTGATGACAACGTCGCTTTCTTTAAGCATTTGCGGACGAACGGCGTCTCCTTGGACAAAACCAGCCTGCAAACCAATCGCATCTGCCATACTGGCCGCCAAATCAATCAGCAAGTCATCCACTTCGATTCCCAAGTAATCTACTTTTTTAGCAAGAGAAGTCAAGAAAGTAGCCCCCAAAATTCCCATGCCAGAACCTATCTCGAGGATGCTAATTTCCTCTTGTTCAAACAACTCTTCTACAACAAGTACCAAGAGGAGGGCAATGGCATCCGGCGTAAACTGGTGATTGGCCTGTAAAGGCTCCGTTTGTCCTGCCTTCATCAAGAGAAACTGGTAGGTCTTGAGCCACTCTTCCTTGCGAAGCGCTAAGCGTTTAAGGGCTTGATTGTTCTCTTTGACCTGTTCTAGCTCAGTCTCGCCATCCAGATAGATGCTGTTTTGCTCTACCAAGGCATCATAAAAGTTGGTCGCCAAATCACTTTGGATGACTTGGACATTCTCTAGTAAGTACGTATAAGCTTGTTCAATTTTTTCAAAATCCATGTTCCTATTTTATCAAATTTCCCCTATTTTTTCCATCTGAAGAAAAAAATCACTGCTTTAGTCAGCGAGTGATTTTTGGGCTACAGTTAAAAAGAGCTCTGCGTAGTTCCCTAGGAAAAGACCTTCAGCACTATAAAGAATCTGACTGCTAATGCTCGAAAAACCAAACTGGGCGAGCTTGTTTTCCAGTTCAGCCAATTCAAAGCCATGACGGTTGGTATCTGTCTTGACAAAATCAGCAATGAGGACTTGTCCATTCTCCCTAAGGTGATGGTGAAACATGGCAAGAGTCACATCTAGATCAGGCATATGATGAAGAACCCGACTAACAACAATCAAGTCAAATTGCCGCTCCAAGGGATTTGCCAGTAAATCCTGCTCCAAAAACTGGATATTCTTGATATCTTGCTGGTCTGCTTTCAAACGTGCTTGCTCCAGCATTTTCTCCGAGATGTCCACAAGGGTAACCGACTTGGCCTGCTTGGCTAGAGGCAAGGCTAATAGGCCTGTCCCACCGCCGAAGTCCAGTATTTTCTTGTCTGATAGAAGTTCCATCTGTGCTTCAACTGCTTGACAAACCAAGTTTGCAAGAAAGATATTTTTGGGCGAATCAAAGGTTTCTGCTTTGTGATTAAAATCGTGTTTCATGCTTTTAGTTTAACACAAAGTAGTTGAATTGACTAGGAATTGTCTTTCTTATCTGACTTATTTTCTGTTTTTGTCTGATTTGGTTCTCGACTTGAATCAGTCACTACCTTTTCCTTTTTATCCGTTTTCTCTTCTTTGATTTTCCTTGAAGGTAAGAGAAATTCATAGTTGCTCTTACTCATACGAACACTTGTTGCAAAACCTGTTTTCGTATTTTGATAAGTGACTTTTCCCAGGTTAAAGACTCGTTCCCCACTTTCTTGCTCAGCCTTATCTTTACTTCGCTTGGCCATGGCAAAAGCGACCAACTTTTCTTTATTTAAGGCAAAGTCTTTGTGATGGGCGACTTGCCGATTCAAATAAAACTGCAGCAATAGACTAAAGATGGCTGCCATGGTGACTGCATATAGGAGAACACCTGCCTTAACTTTTTGATTTTTCAACACGATAGATAAACTCTCTTTCTAAGCCTTTTTGAAATTGGAAACGAAAGCGAACCAATTGATTTTCCTCTGTAATCTGAGCGAATTTAAGTCCATAAACCATAGGCTGATAGCCCCGGCCACTGCTATCGGTTTTCCGAAAGTCGTCCGATTTGGACTTGCCCATAGCGATATCCTTGCCATCTTGCTTCACATAGAGGCGATTGCCTTCTACCTTTTCGAACTGCGAACGCTCTAACTCCGCCTCCAGCTGATCCACAAACAAGAACCACTCCTTTTGCTCGCTTTGCTGCTGGTAGCGAACTTCTGAAATGAGGAGCTGACTCATGGCTTGAAAGAGGAGCAAGCCTCCGCTAATGACGATAAGGGCAATCAGAGATTCTAAAAGAGTGAACGCTCTTACCTTACTGCTCTTTAAGGTCGAGCAATTTCTCTGAACCATAGTAGACCTCCAATCCCTTTTCACTAGAAAACACCTGAATCTCCACTCCGTTTATGTTTACCTGATTTTGACCTGTCTGCAGAGCCATCTTCGCCACACGCAAGACTTCTTCCTTTTGCAAGATTTCTGCCTCTTCTTGTCTATTTTTCTGAATTTGTCCCAAGAGGAGGGTTGCAATACTGGCAAATATGGCTAGCGCTACTACTGCTTCTAGTAAGATCACTGCCTTAATTTTTAGTTTCCTTAATGCGTTTAATTTTTCCATTTCCTAGATATAATTGATAGCGAATCGCTCCTTTGCTGGTCTGAAATTCAACCTTAGCCAGGGACGAATTGCCCCCAGCTCGATCAAAATGAATCGTTTGTCCAGATGGTGCCTGAATCCCTTTGGGAACAGTCAACTTCTGACTACCATTGCTGATTGTCTGTCCGTCTAAGTTCAAGCTGGTCTTTTGCTGACTTGCTAGACTGCGTTTTTGAGTTTCCCGATAGAGTTCTTCAAATTCCATAAAGAAAATCTGCTCCTCTACCGCTGCAAAACTGGACTGGACTGAGCCGGACAAACCCAAGGCTACGATACTCACGAGTCCCAAAACCAAGAGACTTTCCAGCATGGTAAAGGCCTTAATCTGCGACAGTTTGACTTGTTTTTTGTTTTGCATGGTAGTCTTTATAAGCTTTAGCTTGCTCAGCTGTGATACGACCGTCCGCTTGTAATTTGCTGAGGCTGGCATCATCATTTTTATCCAAACGATAGAGTTCTGCCTGGCTTTCCACAACCTTAACAACAGCAGCTTTTCCTTTGTCATCAACGGCATCCTTTTGCTTGGTCAAATTGGGCACAAAGAGCAAGAGAAGTACGCTGATGATTAAAAGGACGACTAACATCTCTACCAGAGTAAAGGCTTTAACCTTGGCTTTTTTCAAATTTGTCATAAGTTTTTTCATTTTAAAAATTTACCTCCATATTTTGATACATCGGCATAAGCATTGCCGCATAAAGTAAAACGATAATCAGGGCCACAAAGATAAAGACCAGTGGCTGCACCAAATTCATGGTGCGGTTGACTCGGGTAAAAAAGGCTTCCCAAGTCTTTTCTGCATAGATTTCCAACTCACTCCCCAGCTTGGACTTGACTTCCCCGTACTCGATGATGAGACTTAACTCCCTCTTAAAGAATGGATATCTCGCTATGGTTTGAGAAAATTCACGGCCATTTTGCAGGGCTTGAGCTAGATCTTGACCAATTTCTTTAAAGAGCTGGGAACCTTGTTCCCGCATGATCTGAAAAATCTGCGTCAGCTCCATCCCCTGTGAAATCATATTGCCCCATTCACGCGCGTAATAAGCTGTCAGATAGGCCTGGACAAAGATTCCAAGAAAGGGAATCCGCGCTAACATCGAGAAGACCCGCATCTTGGAACTTCTTTTGTAGAAAGTGAGAGCTAAAAGTAAAGACAAAGAGCAAACCAACACTAGTCCCAGAAATATTTGTGGCAGATTGCCGATGATTTGGGTGGCAATATTGCTACTGTCCAGTTGGGGTAGTAGATAGTTTCTCAATCCCAGCATGATTAGCAGGAGAAATCCCAGCAAAATCAAAGGATAGGTCGCCACTTCGATTAACTTTTTCTTGACCTTGGCCAGATTGTCTAGATACTCTTCTATCTTTCCCAAACTCAGGTGAAGATTCCCGTGAACTTCAGCTAGGGATAATTGGGTCACAATAGCACTTGAAAACCCCAAGCTGTCCATCATCTCTGAAAAGGATTTCCCCTGAGACAAACCTTGGTGCATCTGGGCCACATAGTCCTTTTCCAGCAGGGCACTTCTGCCCAAGAAAGAAATAATTTCCACCAAATGAAAGCCGCTGGAGAAGAGATTGTTAAACAAGGTGATGATTTTCTTCTGCTTAGCTGTAGCTAATTTTTTCCGTTTCAGCCTGAAGACTTGTGATATGTCCATCTTTAAGAAGCTGGTCAATCTGTTCATTCCAGCTAGTTGGCTGGTGTTCTTGATAGTCTTGGTTTGCAAAGTCAACAATTCCTCCTCCCCCGATTAATCTCTGGTAACAGACGCCTTGTAGGACAACTGCTAACTCCTCCTCCGTCACACCCAACTCCAGAAGGCGTTCATAAACACCTCGGATACTCTTGGCATGAATGGTTGAAAAAACTGTCGCACCTGTCAAACTGGCTCTGACAACTGCACGCGCCGTCTCGCTATCCCGAATTTCACCGATAATCAAGAGGTCTGGACGGTGTCGGAGAGACAGTTTGATAAGATTTTCATAGGTCAGTCCAATCGCCTCATTCAACTGCAACTGTAGCATATCCTCTTGTTTGATTTCTACCGGATCTTCAATGGACATAACCTGCTGCCCCTTAAATAGAGACTTGGCTAATTCGTGCATCAGAGTCGTCTTGCCACTGCCGACTGGACCTGCAAATAGATAGAGGCCTCTTTGCCTGTACTGCTTGCCCAGTTCTCCAATATCCTGAAACCAGAAATGCAGGTCCTGTTCCTCATCGTGTAACAAACGAATGACCAAACTCTCATGCCCCCGATAATCTCCTACGGTAGACAAACGCAGAGAAGACACCTTCTCCCCATGCTGATAGTCGCAAGATCCCAGCTGACTACGACGCTTTTCTCCTACATTCATCCCAGCCACAAACTTGAAATGACTAATCACAGCAGCTAAAACATCAAACTCATAGGAGTCAACTAGACACCGTTCGTCTCCAACCCGCATGTGAAGCTCATAGGACTTTTCCTTGGGGATAAAATAGATATCCTGAGCCTTTTTTTCTTTCGCAGTCGCAATAATTTTCTGTGCAATTTCTTGTACCATACCGCCCTCCTTATCTAACTATTCGCAAAAAAATAAAAAAAGCAACTTAAAAAGTTACTTTTTTATCTCCATTTCATGCGGCAAGAACGGTGTTTTTCTTGACCTGTTTGTTTTTCGTAGCCTGGACGTAGCTTTTCATCGGGGATGACTTGCCCATCCTGTAAAAGAGCCAAAGAATGATACTGCTGCAAATACTCATCACACTCATCACACCAACGTTGATCTGCAGGATCCCAAAAAATAGTCATCAAATCGCTCCGACTCTTATAAAGAGGATTCTTCTTTTCCAGCTCAAACCAGCATGATTTATAATATTTTAGAGCATCATAGTACTTGTTAAAAGAGCGACTCATGATGACATCTTTTTCCCAGCCTTCTATGAACCACCACGGTTCAAAGTCCCCATACATTTCTATAACACGATACATTTTCACTACTTCCTTTGTACCGTATATTATAACGAATTTTCTAGAACAATGAAAGGATTTTGCTTCATTATAGAACAATCTTCTAGCTTTCTGAAGATACCTCTGAATAGAAAAGCAAAGGCTGAGTCATCACAGCCTCTGCTTTTTATTATGCTTGATAACGTTTCACACCATCTAGGTAGGTTGCTACCAATTCCAAATCTTTATCTAGTACGATAAAGTCAGCGTCATAACCCTCGCGGATTTGACCACAGACATCATCGATGTGAACAGATTTTGCTGGGTTGAGGCTGGCCATCATGACTGCTTCATGCGGATTCGCAATGCCCCATTCGACCACATTCTTCAAACCATCTTTGAGTTTGAGGATAGAACCTGCCAAATTGCCTGTCGATTTGAGGCGAGCAGTTCCATTTGCAACGACTACCGGGAATTCTCCCAACATGTAGTCGCCGTCTTCCAGACCACCAGCTGTCATACAGTCTGTGATAAGGGCGATATTTTCAGTTCCTTTTTGCTTGAGCAAAATGTCACAGGCCTTTGGATCTACGTGGTGACCGTCACAAATCAATTCTGCATAGGTATGAGGCAATTGATACATGGCTCCCACCATACCGAGCTCACGGTGAGTCAACCCACGCATTCCGTTGTAGGCATGTACCCAAACACTCGCTCCAGCATCGACTGCTTTTTTAGCTTCGTCAAAAGTCGCATTGGAGTGTCCAAGAGCAACGGTTACTCCTTCACCCGTAATCGTACGAACAAAGTCTTCTACACCTTCACGCTCTGGCGCAAGGGCGATTTTATTGAGCAAGCCATTGGCTGCTTTTTGCCAAGCACGAAACTCATCCATACGAGGGTCTTTCATATAGGCAGGGTTTTGAGCTCCCTTGTATTTCTCTGTGAAATACGGACCTTCAAAATAGATTCCACGAATCTTGGCTCCACTTGCTTCCTGATAACGAGCACCGATATTCTCAGTTACCGCAAGCAACTGCTCGTAAGAGGAAGTCAACGTCGTTGGCAAGAAGCTCGTTACTCCCATGCTGAGGAGCCCTTCACTCATGGTATGAAGGGTACCTTCGATGTTATTGTCCATGACATCAACACCAGCAAATCCATGAATATGGGTATCCACAAGTCCTGGAGCAATGCTGTAGCCTGTATAGTCAATCACCTCAGCTCCTTCAGGAATCTGTTCTACATGTTTGCCAAACTTGCCATCCACAAGTTCCAAGTAACCGCCACGACGAACTCCGTGTGGGTAGAAAAACTGATCCGCTTTAATATAGTTAGGCATAATGATAACCTCCTTGATAGATTGTTTCTAGAATTTATTATGTCAATTACATTATAAACCTTTCTTTTTCATTTGTAAATGGTATAGACCTATTTTCTGGAGATATTTTAAAAGAGCTGGATTTCTCCAACTCTTTAATTTTATTTTGATTTTACAGGCAGTTCTTGAGCATCCTTAACAGCAGCTGCAATCGTCTCTGCGTAAAGTTTAGCACCTTCTTCAATCATGTTGCTATCATTTCCAAAGTGGACTTGGTCGGTTCCAGCCCAGATTTCAGGGTGTTCCTTAGCAACCTTATTCCAGTCAGCGATACTCACATATGGATTCTTTTCAGCTAATTCTCTCGCATAAGTCGCATACTGCTCAACTGATTTGTAAGTCTCCTTGCTCTTGTCACCTTCATAAGGAGTTACAAGAATCAGATGGTGGCCTTTGGGAAGATTTTTAACTATCGTATCTAAGTCATCTTTATAATTCTCTGGTCCGTTTACACCCGTTGCAATGACAACTGTTTTTAGCAGTGCCTTATTCTGGCTGTTAAGAAGCATAATGTCATTGGCTTGCTTGGTCGTCCGACTAACCTGAGCATTGATATTTGCTTCAGGAAGTGCCTCTTGTAAGGCTGTATTGGCACGCAAGGCTACCGAATCTCCAATCAAGGTGGTTCCCTCAGAAATTCCAAGTCGGCTAGCCTCTGCTTGCTCAGCCAACTTCTTCATCTGATCCAAGTTGGTCTGGGCTTGTTTAAAACCATTGACCATCAAGTCTGTTTCAAAAGCTCCAACTTGAGGAGCCACAGTTATGATAATCAAGGTAAGTAAGGAAAGGACGCCCACAACACTAGCACTAATGGGTTTGATATGAGGTAATCGACTAATCTTCCGTATTAAAGGATTGGATTTACCGGCAATCAATGGCTCAATAATATAGAAGGATAGGATAGCGAAGAAATAAGAAAAGATGATTGTCAGAATAACAGCAGGCAGATTACTCATCAACTGAGAAAAGATAATATAAAAAGGCCAGTGGAAGAGGTAAACCGCATAGCTGGTATCCGCTAAAAATGTAATGATCCGAGGTTCTTGTATCTCAGGTGTTTTCTCATGCAAGACACGCGCAGCAAAAATCATGGTCACTGCCGCTAAACTTGCAAGCAAGAAGCCAAATAAGTACGCAAACAGGTAGGTGAACTTGGCAAAGAAAGTCAGGAGCAACAATACCAAGAGACCTGCAGCGAACACCAGCAGATTTTGACGAAGATCCCACGTCCGATCAAACTGCTTGACTAAATCGCTCGTCTGACGAACACCCACAACCGTCGCCAAAATGCTTCCTAAAAAGAAGGGATAGACATGGGTTAAACTTGAAAAGTAGACAGATGAATAGGAACTAGCCATTAGACTACCAATAAACATGGAGAAAAAGCTAATGATGAAAGCTCCCGCAGAAAGGAGAAAGACCATCCCTCTCAATTGACTACTAGATTTTGAACGTTTCGATAAAAACCAAACCGCTAAGCCCCAAAGGATATAGTAGTGAACCTCAACAGCTAGACTCCAGTTATGAACAAAGAGATGCGGAATGAACTGGGATTCGTAACTTCCCCCTGTTAACATCTCATAGAAGTTGGTCATAAAACCAAGAACTCCAGCTATCTGGCCACCAATTCCAGCAACATAGTCTTGACGAACCAAAAAAGTAAAAGGCATGGTCACCAAAACCATCAGCACCACAGGTGGCACGATGCGGTAAAACCGTCTCTTAAAAAAGCCCAGCAAATCAATCTGGCTTTTCTTTCCAAACTCTTCTAAAAGGAGGGAGGTAATCAAGAATCCCGAAAATGTGAAAAAGACATCTACCCCGAAAAATCCTCCAGGAAAGATGGTCTGAAAGAAGTGGTACAGAAGCACCAGAAGTAAACCTGTAATCCTAATCAAGGAAAACCATTTAATACGCATACGAGTCTATTCTCCCTTTCGTTATACACTTTATTCTATCAAAAAAAGAAGAAAAATCCTACGAGAAAACGTAGGATTTTTAGCTTCTATAAATTCTATTTTAGAAATTGCGTCCTGACTTGTTGTAGCCATATTTTTCTACAAAATACTCACGAAATTCCAAGAGATTGTCATCTATGATGGCTTGACGCACTTGCTTCATCAGATTGAGCAAGAAGTAGAGATTGTGGTAGCTAGTCAAGCGGATACCGAAGGTTTCGTCAGCCTTGAGCAAGTGACGAAGGTAGGCGCGTGTGTAGTTCTTACATGTGTAGCAATCACACTCGGGATCTAGTGGCGTAAAATCCTCAGCAAACTGAGCATTTTTGACAACCAAACGTCCCTGACTGGTCATACAGGTACCGTTACGAGCGATACGAGTCGGTAAGACACAGTCAAACATATCCACCCCACGAATGACCCCATCAATCAAGCTATCTGGCGCTCCCACTCCCATCAAATAGCGAGGTTTGTTTTCAGGAAGAAGTTGGGTTGTGAAGTCCAAGACTGCATTCATCTCTTCGTGCGTTTCTCCCACTGCCAAACCACCGATAGAGTAGCCTGGGAAATCCATGCTGACGAGGTCGTGAGCTGACTGACGGCGAAGGTCTTCAAATCCTGCCCCCTGTACAATCCCAAACAAACCTTGATCCTGTGGGCGACGGTGAGCCTTCAAACCACGCTCCGCCCAACGGCTGGTACGCTCGATTGATTTCTTAACGTAATCATAGGGTTGGTAAAACTGAGGACATTCATCAAAAGACATCATGATGTCTGAGCCCAGATTATTCTGAATGGAGATGGCTTTTTCTGGCGATAGGAACATCTTAGAACCATTGAGATGGTTTTTAAAGGTTACTCCTTCTTCGGTGATATTTCGGCTATCTGCTAAGGAATAAATCTGGAAACCACCACTATCCGTCAAGATTGGCTGATCCCAGTTCATAAATTTGTGGAGACCACCTGCGCGTGCGATGAGTTCATCTCCAGGACGAAGCCATAGATGATAAGTATTAGATAGGATAATCCCTGATCCCATCTCCTTCAACTCCTCTGGCGACTGGGTCTTGACAGTAGCTTGGGTCCCAACTGGCATAAACATAGGCGTTGGAAAGGTGCCGTGAGGGGTGATGATTTCTCCCAGACGAGCTCCCGTGTGTTTTTCTTTCTTAATCAAACGGTATTTGATTGGTAAATCTGACATTTTCTACCTCCGAAGCTGGGAAAGACAGTCCCAGTTCATACTTTGTGCCCAAGGGCATACCGTATGATTTTATCAAAAAAAGCTGGAACTGTCACGAACTATGGTATAATGAAAGAATGAAATACCCAAAAATTGATTTAAAAACCATTCGTCTGCAGACTAGGCAGTTTCAGGCTGAAAACCCCCGCCTCTTTCTCGTCTATCTCTTACCTAGCATACTGGTCATCTTATCAGGCTTTCTCAACCCCTTGGCTCGTCTCCAAGAAAGTGTTTTAGAGCAATCCTTTTTCAGCATGCTGGCGCAAGTGCTCCAAGCCTATCTCTTCCCACTAGTGGTTTCTTTTATGAGCACGATTTTTCTAGTAGGTGCTGCCTTTGCGACACTCCGACTCCTCAAGGATCCTGATACGGAACTCTCAGTAAAATCAAGCCTGACCCTCTTTGCTGAAGAGCGCTTCTCGCAAACCTTCCTGACCCTGCTCCTCAAACGTTTCTACCTCTTTTTATGGAGCATTCCAAACTTAATAGGCGTTTATTTTCTCTTTTATAGCAATCTCTTGGCTCGGAGATTTGTCGCCCTACATCCTGAATTTCCAAAACTAGACCTCTCATCCGTTGAAACGGAGCAATTCCTTATGACCTTTGGGCTCTACTTTTTCGCGAGCCTCATCTTGATTATTGTGGGCAATCTCCTCTACGTACCGCAACATTATGCTTACTCGCAGGTAGAATTCCTCCTCTGCGACACTCTGGATTTAGGACAGGCTAAACCCCGTCAAATCCTGAAAACCAGCCGTTTCTTGATGAAGGGTTACAAATTCCAGCGCTTTGTCCTCGACCTACAACTACTCCCTTGGTACTTCCTCAACTGGATCACCTTTGGAATTGCTAGTTTTTCAATCCTTCCCTATATCCAAAACAATCACATCTTCTTTTACAGAGCCCTACTAGCCCGTAAACGCCGAAAGGGATAAGAGCATACAAAAACCAGCGTCGTTCAGGACGCTGGTTTTCTTATTTCAAAAGCAACATACTAAGCAAAGTCAAAACAGCTGGCCCACCTTGCTTCAGAATAATCTTCTTGTCTGCTGTTAGAGAACCGTAGGTCGCTGCACCAAGCACAAATAAAACAAAGATGGTCACAATTTCCAAACTTTGTGAGAAATAAATCCCGTACAAGAGAAAGACACCTATCAATGCATTATAAATCCCTTGATTTTTAAACAGTGAGGTGACAGAGGGTCTAGTCAACTCTTCCTTGTCCATATTAAAGACTCGGCTGGTTGCATCTGATTGGGTTGCCATACTCTCCAAATAAAAGATATAAAAATGTTCAAGGGCAACAAGGGTTGCTAAAATAGTAGTAATGATTGACATCGTTTTCTCCTTAAAATTCTATTTTTTCTAGACCTGACACTAGTTTCGTCAGTAAAGTTGTTAGCTCTTTCTGCTCGGCTGTCGATAAGATGCTCTCCATCTGTTCCTTCACTCGCAAATGATGTTTAGGCGGACTAACTAAGAGTTGATTCTTGGCTTCTTGGGTTAATTCAACTAAGACTTCTCGCTGATTGGCCGGATTACGCTTGCGACTGACATAGCCCTCTGACTCTAGTATCTTAAAATGACGGGTCAAGGCCGCCTGGTCGATTTGCAACTTCTCCTGAACGGCAATCTGGTTGCAGGGTGACTGCTGCAGTAAAAACTGCAAGATTTGATAGCGGGTCAAACTAATTCCCAATTGTTTCTCAAAGAGTTGAGTGATCATCTGATCTGTTAAATGGAGCTGGTACAGTAAGTCGTTAATTTTTTTCATTTCTACCTCCTTGCGTACACTTGATTTATCAACTATTGACTTATCAAGTATATTGCAGAAAGATTAAAAACGCAACCATTTTGCTTACTCACGAAAAATAGCCTCTTGGTTTCAATCCCAAAAGGCTATTATTTCTATATTCTAGATAAAATCCAGCACTAACCTACCAAATCTGCTCGAAGGATTTCTCCCTCTTTATCAATGACAACTTCGATGGCATGACCTGCAAAAATTTCCTCGCTATCATCATAGTAGAGGGTCAATTCCCCGTCTTCGTTGATCGATAGTTCACTCAAGGAAAGAGAGTTGGTAAAATACTCTTCTGTTAACTCCACGTCATTTTCATCTGAATCTATCCAGTCTTGAGCTGTTTCCCACAGTTCTTTGACAATATAGTCTTTAATCCGAGTATCTTGAACTTGGAAAGTTCTCATAAATTTCTTTAGATCATCAAAACAACTTGGAGGGAGACTTTCATCTGCACTCGCAGCAAAGATAGCATGAATCTTACCACCACCCTCGTAAGTGATAAATCCTTCAAACCAAGAATAGGCTCTGTTTAAGGTGAATTCGCCAATATCGTCTTGAATGATGACCGGTTTTTGATAGGTTTCAATCAAGGTCTCTAACCTAGAGTCTGAGGATTGGTCATCTAGGTATTCCAGCAAGTGGTAGCAGTTATTAGCTACTTCTGACATATATGGCTCTAACTCCATGAAGGGGCGTTTTTGACATTTGATATGATGAATTTTGTAGGGTTCAAAACTAAAGCCCCATCTCTTTTCTTCAAATTCCTCAGGAGTCAATACCCATTCCAAACGTCCCTCACGTTCAGAGAATTCCTGGGTTGCAACATTGACACTAGCTTTAAAATGAACGGACGGCATTTTACAACCATCTTTTAAAGAAGCGGCCCCAGTTACATTTTGGAGGGTAAAAATCAAGAATTCGACAATTTCACCACAAAATTCCTCTTCAAAATCATCTCTTGTTTTCTCAAATGGAGTTTTTAATCGATTTGTCATTCACTTCATCCTTTCTCTCTATGCTTAAAAGCGTTAGTATAGTTTTGTATCCGCTTACATTTTAACATGTTTTAGATTTTATTTCACTTATCAACACTATTTTACACAAAAAGAAGCTACACTTTTAAATGTATAGCTTCTTATTATTCTTAATTCATTGATACGTGAACGTGGTCATAGTGGTTTTCAGTCACACTACCACGGTCTGGCATTGGATTCCACGTGTAGGCTGGTCCATATTTACTATCATATGGAGCGTAGAAACGTTGTTTCCAGATGATGTAGTTGATACCACGGCTAGCCATATTTTTGACTGCATATTCTGCAATTTGATCTCCGAGTGCTGAACTCACTGGAACCATAAAGTCGATGGCCAAACCTTTACCATGGTCCCCACTGTCACCAGGACGGTAGCCACTAAAGGAGGTAATTCCAAACAAGTTGGCGATTTCTTCCTTAAAGGCTGCTGTTTGCGGTTGAAGACCAGCATTCTCAGACTTAGCTACAGCAAGTCCTGCATAGTCAGGAGCCGCTGGAGCTGAATAAGTTCTTGAAGGAGTTTGACTTTGCTCTGCTTGATAAGTCGAAGTTGCAGTCTCAGAAGTTGCTATTGATACCGCTGTTTCTTCTGTTGCACTTGTTCCTGTTGTATCAGCAGGCGTTTCAGTTGCTGGAGCAGCTGCTACTGGTGCTTCCGCTGGAGTCGTTTCAGCTGTTTCTTCAGCTACAGGTGTTTCTGTAGATGGTGTCTCTTCAGCAACTGTCGCTGTCTCAGAAACTTCTGAACTTGACGCTACTTCTGTTGATTTTTCGGTCTCTGTTGCACTTGGTACTTCCTCAATTGGTTGAGAAAGGTCTTCTACTTGAACTGTTTGTTCATCGACTGTCACTTGGTTGGTCGTCAAATCAGCTGTCGCAGTTGTCACTTCTTCACTAGCATCTGCTTGAGGAGCTTGGATTTCAACTTCCGTCACCTCTTCTGCCTCATTGACAGTTGTAGTGAGGACAGTATCTGGGAAAATCAAGTCCATATTGGTGATTTTGTTCAAATTAGCAAGAACCGTCACATCTACTCCCAAAGCTTCTGCAATCGTGCTAAGGGTATCACCATACTGAACTGTATAGCTTGTTTTGTTGTCCGTTTTAGTCACATCATTTTTAATTTGCTCAACGCTACGAGCAGTCCAAAGGATCTCCTCTGCTTGAGTTGCCAAAACCGGGGCAAAAGACAAGGCTACTGTTGAAGCTAAAATAATTCTTTTCTTCATTCGTTCATATTCCTTTCAAATGAGTACCCGTCTATCATAACACAAAAAAAGTAGAAAAAAGCCCTCTCGGGCCTATTTAACAGAACTGTCCATTCCTTGTAACAAACTCGATTACTTGAAATAGTTTGTTAGCTTTCTGTCACGCAACTGACACAATTTTTTATTCCCTAGCTTCAAAAATGCTAGGAATATCTGCTAATTCTTGAATCCTGTGATTCCCTTCATAAGAAGACTCTAAAAAGTTGATGCTTTGAATCCCACTATTCTGGGCAAATTCCACATCCAAAATCCGGTCGCCTATATAATAGGTAGCCCTAGGATCCAACTCATACTTGTCTAGCAGATAGGTCGCCGCTTCTGGACTGGGCTTGCGCGCAAAACCACTCTGATTAGTTAGAATTTCTGTAAAATAACATTCCAATCCCAAGTCTCTTAGAATAGTAAAAGCATTGTCCCCCTTATGAGTATAGACAAACTGCTGAATCCCTGCTTCGTCTGCCCAAGCTAGCACTTCACGCGCACCTGGCATCAAAACTACCTGAGCATTCTTCTCAGCCAGACTTTGGGCACGCACCTGATTGAGCACTTCCGCATCCAACTTTCGCTCTTCTGCCACTTGCTCCAGCAAATCCTGCACAGAATACTTGAGGATAAAGTCTCTCACTTTCTCCTTATCATAAGGAATAGCAAACTGACCAAAAGTCTCCTCAATCCCTGATAAAATCGCTTCGTAAGAGTCCAATAAAGTCCCGTCTAAATCCCAAATAAAGGCTACTTTTTGCATCTCCTATCCTTTCAACATCATATAACGCTGGTAACGGTAACGTAGAAATAACCAGCGAAAACCATTATCCAAGAGAGTCCCTGCCCAAATACCAGGTAAGCCCCAACCAAGCACAAGCCCCATCAGATATCCTGTTCCAATGCGGATACACCACATCCCAATACTTGTCGCATAAAAGGGGAGGCGAGCATTCCCCAAGCCCTGCCAAACTGCCGTATAAATAACTGTCCCTGTCGCCATGGGGGCTCCTAGTAGAGAGAACAGTGCCACCAAAACGCTCGCTTCGACTGCTACAGGATCGGTCGTATAGAGATGAGTCAGTGGTGTCCCTAAGGCATAGATACTGAGAGTTAAGGGCAACATGAGAAGCAGAGAAAGCCAAAAGGTTTGCTTGCTTACCTCGTCTACTCTTTCCCAGTTATCCTCTCCAACTGCTCGAGCCACCTGCATGACCGTTGCCGTAGCGACACCAAAGGCAGGCATGTAGTTAAACTGGGTCAAGACTTCTCCAACTGCATTTCCCGCCACTGCCTCCGTTCCAAAATAGACGACCAAGGCAATGATCACTACATCTCCAGCCCGCATCATGAGACGTTCTCCTGCTGCTGGCAATGCCAAGGTCAGTAAGTCTTTATCCAGTCCAAAAGTCGGTTTCTCAAAAGGCAGCTTTAATTGCGACCACAAAATCACAAGACCGACTAAGCGAGACAAGATAGTCCCCCAAGCAACACCAGCTATCCCCATATCAAAAATAAAAATAGCTAGACTTGAAAAAAGAATATTCAAGGCATTGGATAAGAGACTAACATAGAGGGGCAAACGTGGATTATGTGTTGCACGAATCAAGGCCCCCAAACTCGTCATCAAACCCAAGAGAACAATCGATCCACCCACCAAAGATAGGTAGAGCCCACCACTCTCAGCCACCTCCTGCTCAGTTCCCAAAAGTCCTATCATCTCTTGCCCAGCAAAGAGCGATAAGGCGCCTAAAAGTGCACTCAGCAATAGGGTTATCTTGAGAGCTTCAGTCACGTGATAAGCCAGCTTCGACTGATCTTTCTGCCCCATACTTTTTGAAATAACACTGGAAATAGCAGCTCCCAGAGCGATGAAAATCGCCTGATAAATCGTGATAATATTGCCAGCCACTGAAACACCTGAAATAGCGATTAAGCCCAAGTGAGCGACCAAGTAACTGTCCACCATTCCCATGAGCATTTGCAAAAAGTTTTCACCCATAGCTGGCAATGCAATATTAAGAATGTCTTTATTTTTCTTAAACAATCCTTCCTCCTGATGAAAAGAAACTCAGTTGGTTTCCCAACCGAGTTTACTCTCTCTGTCTTAAAGTCCTAGATAAGCCTCCACCGCTGCTTGCATATCAGCAGCCGCTACAGTTGTCTTGTGACGAACAGGAGCTGTCTCAAGTCCATCAACCGCTGGTGGCACTGCCACTCCTGAAATGTCATGTAATTGAGCCAAAGCTTCAAAGTCAGTTAAACCTGCTTTTCCTGTTACAGCTTCTACTGCAACCACTGGGAACTTGTATGGACTAGCTGTTGATGCAATCACTGTCTTAGCCGCATCCCCAGTAGCCGCTTTGTATTTTCTATAAACAGCTGAGGCAACCGCCGTATGTGGGTCCTCGATATAGGCGTCTGTTTGATAAACACGTTTAATTTCTGCGGCAGTTTCTTCCTCAGTCGCATATTCGGCTGCAAAGAGTTCCAGAATCGCTGCATCAAAGTCTGTCAATTCATATTGTCCTTGTGTACTCAAGGCATTCATGAGTTCAGCTGTCTTAACCGCGTCATTCCCCAAAAGATGGAAAATCAAACGCTCCAAGTTTGAAGATACTAAAATATCCATAGATGGGCTAGTTGTTACCTTAAACTCACGTTTCTTGTCGTAAACACGTGTTTTAAAGAAGTCAGTCAAGACATTGTTGTCATTTGAAGCACAGATCAATTTACCAACTGGTAGGCCGATTTGTTTGGCATAAAAGGCAGCCAAGATATTTCCAAAGTTTCCTGTTGGTACTGTGAAGTTGACCTTTTCACCAGCCATAATCTCACCAGACTTGACCAACTGAGCGTAGGCATAAACATAATAAACAATCTGTGGCACCAAACGACCAATGTTCATAGAGTTAGCTGATGAAAATTGTAGCTTATTAGCTGCCAATTTTTCACGAAGGGCCACATCATTGAACATATGCTTCACGTTAGTTTGCGCATCGTCAAAGTTTCCATCGATGGCGATGACATGAGTATTTTCCCCAGTCTGAGTGGTCATTTGCAATTCTTGTACCTTGCTGACACCATCCTTTGGATAAAAGACGATAATCTCTGTTCCAGGCACATCCGCAAACCCGGCCATAGCAGCTTTTCCAGTATCGCCAGATGTCGCTGTCAAAATGACAATCTTGTTCTCCAAACCATGCTTTTTAGCCGCCGTTGTCATAAAGTATGGCAAGATAGACAAGGCCATATCCTTAAAGGCAATCGTTGAACCATGGAAGAGTTCCAAGTTGTATTGCCCATCTAGTTTCACCAAAGGGACAATAGCTGGAGTATCAAACTTGCTATCGTAGGCATTGTTGATACAGTATTCCAACTCCTCAGCCGTAAAGTCATCTAAAAATGCTGACAAAACTAACTTAGCCACTTCTTGGTAAGAAGCATCTTTCAATTTTTCAAAGTCCAAATCTACCTTTGGATAAGTAAGCGGTGTAAACAAACCACCATCCGTCGCCAAACCTTGCAAAATAGCTTGGCTGGCAGTTACTGTATTATTCGCATCACGCGTTGATTGATAAACTAATGTCATGAATCTCTATCCTTTATCTATAGTCTCTTCCATTATATCATGATTTTTCAGAAAATTCTCCCTTTATAAGAGAAATTATAGGCCCAATTCTTTCTTCAAAGGCTCTAAATAAATCATTTCTTGCTTATCTCTTTGCTCCAATCCTTCCTCAGCTATGATGAGTATGTCTTTAGAAAACTCGAGAACCGCAGCTTTTTCCTTATCTGTGAGTTGTTTTTTAGAAAATTGTCGTCTCAAAAGTTTGTAATCACGACCAGCTGTGGTAAAAAATGGAGCCGTTCGCAAGTAAGCTTCTAACTTATCTAAATTAAGCAACAAGCCCAAGTGAAAAGCTGCTGAAGTAAAAGTTCTATCTAGCGGCTGAGTACACACACTGCGAAACTCAACTGTTCCTCGAGTCGTTAAGTCTTGGTACTGGTAACTACGATGGGTTTGGAAATCCTCCTTCTGAGGCTGAATCAACACCTCATCCCCATTAAGGGTAAATGCCTGGATTTCAGGTGTAGTCAAATAGTTCCTAGCCTGAATAGGATAAAAATAATAGGTCTGCCCATCACGCTCCGCTGTGAAAATCGCAGAATGATCTAGATAGTCAAAAAAATCATCCTCATCCTTAAAGAGTCTAGCATTGACACCTACATTCTCTGGATAGATTCCATGCATAGATTCTTCCCAAAAAATATCTCTCGAAATTTTGGTATCCCAGTCTGCCCCTGAAAACTCAGAATTAGCAAACAAATAAGCTTTTGCTGCTTCAATTTGCGTAAAAGCATTGATAACACGCAGGTAGTTGGACTTTGAAACATCCAGTTGAACTTGGCTCCCACAGATAAAAGCACCATATTGTGGGTAATCGTGTAAATCCGTTCTTGGAACGGTTCTGCTCAACTTCAAATAGTTCATTAACATCTGATAGCGGGGATAAGCCACCGGTTGATTCTCATTCTTCTCCCAGTATGGATGGATTCCAGAACCAACAATGGCATGATTTGTTTCACCCAACTTTTTCTGAATCAGATCCATGTAGTCTCTAAAACGCTCTTCAACCTCTTGGATGGATTTAGCCCTACCAAAGGCAAACTCAACGGTCGTATAAGCAACTTCAAATAAGATAGTATCCTGACTTACGGGATCTAGCAACTGAATTGGATTACCAAAATCATCAACTTTCTCAACTGTAAACTTCAGAACAGAAGATAAATACCGAAACAGTTCCTTAACAACCTCAATATCCGTAGCCTTACCCCCTAAATTGACAACAGGATACTCCAGCTCAACCCCAACAAATAAATCAGGCTTCTCTTTTATATTTTCTAAGTAGCGCTTCTTAAGCAAGTCAACCGAACGAGACATTAACCACCAAACTCTTTCATAATCTACATAAAATGTGAATAAGTAATATTATACCAAAAACACACTAAAAATGATTAGAATAAGAAGAAAAAGATAATTCATCAGTTATCTGTACTTAAAGAAAAATATCAAAATCTTCACTAAATCAAAAAACAAGGTCCGAAAACCTTGTCGTTATTACTATACCGGCGGCCGGGGTCGAACCGGCACGTCCTTACGGACACTGGATTTTGAGTCCAGCGCGTCTGCCAA
This sequence comes from bacterium, assembly GCA_905221335.1. GTDB lineage: Bacteria > Bacillota > Bacilli > Lactobacillales > Streptococcaceae > Streptococcus. The sequence continues at coordinate 449 of CAJNCT010000009.1, read as the reverse complement.
TTCCGCCACGCCGGCAAATAGTAACTGGGGTAGCTGGATTCGAACCAACGCATGAGGGAGTCAAAGTCCCTTGCCTTACCGCTTGGCTATACCCCAATAATATAAAATAGGCGAGTGATGGGGATCGAACCCACGCATGCCAGAGCCACAATCTGGTGTGTTAACCACTTCACCACACCCGCCATAATTCTATAAACACGGGCAGTAGGAATTGAACCCACACTGAAGGTTTTGGAGACCTTAGTTCTACCTTTAAACTATGCCCGTAACTAAAGGAATGGAAGGGGAGGGATTCGAACCCCCGAACCCGAAGGAGCGGATTTACAGTCCGCCGCGTTTAGCCTCTTCGCTACCCTTCCTAGTCATAAGTATATGGCGCGAGACGGAATCGAACCGCCGACACATGGAGCTTCAATCCATTGCTCTACCAACTGAGCTACCGAGCCAAA
>CAJNCT010000008.1:0-63576 GCA_905221335.1 bacterium | reverse complement strand
GCTATCCGAAATGGTGGCTCTCTTCTAGACGTCAAATTAGTCTGGGAAGGTGGCAAGGCTGAGTTTTATGAATTGGCAAGCTTCCATCAAGCATTAACAGAAGAATCGGTTCAATCAAGCAAGGGTGAAGAGCAACCACCAGTTCTGGAGGTTCCTGAATTCACAGGTGGTGTCAATGCGGTTGAAGCGGCAGTGCATGAGGTACCAGAATACACAGGCCCACTTGGAACAGCCGGAGACCAAGCGGCACCGACAGTTGAGAAACCAGAGTTTACAGGTGGTGTCAATGCGGTTGAAGCGGCAGTGCATGAGGTACCAGAATACACAGGCCCACTTGGAACAGCCGGAGACCAAGCGGCACCGACAGTTGAGAAACCAGAGTTTACAGGTGGTGTGAACGCGGTAGAAGCAGCAGTACATGAGGTACCAGAATACACAGGTCCACTTGGAACAGCCGGAGACCAACCAGCACCGACAGTTGAAAAACCAGAGTACAAATTGAACTTAATTCCACTCGCTGATACTAAGACTCCAGAAGTTAAACATGATGATCAGAAGGAGCTTCCGGCAACAGGTGAAAGCAAATCTGATACAGCTCTCTTCCTTGCAGGCGTTAGCCTAGCTCTATCCGCTATCTTTATCGCGAAAGGGAAAAAGGAATAGCTTCTGATTACCTTTGCTTTTGACAAATTTTAGCATCAAGAGAAAGTGAAAAAGACAGCTCCATAACCTCTATAATAGTTAGAGAAACTATTAAAAGAGTTATGGTGCTGTTGGGATAAACTATTGAGCTATAAAGAATAAAAATCCTGAGAAGTAAAATTCTCAGGATTTTGCTTATTGTTGCGTTTGACTTGGTTGGTTTTGCTCAGCAGGTGCAGTGCCTGATTGTTGAGGAATCGTCTGCGTTTGACTTGTGTTTGGAGTAGTTGAACTTGACTGAGAAGTCGAACTCTCAGATGTTGAACTAGAACTTTCAGATGTAGAACTTTGTTGTGTAGATGATGAAGGGGTCCACGTATTGCGTGCTCCATTCTTAAAGACAAATTCTCCGCTTCTGTAAAGGCCTTCAGGCATGGTCCAATCCCCTGGATGGTCATCTGTTGAGAGGTAGGTCATCATTGAACGGTAGACCTTAGCTGCAACGTAGAAGCCATCACCAACGATTGGAGTAAGTCGGTTAGAGTAACCGGTCCAGACAGCCATCGAGTATTTACGAGTATAGCCGACAAACATTTCGTCTGGAGCTACATAACCAGAGTTTTTAATGTATTTCTCGATTTCATCATCTGTATAGTTTGATGTACCAGTCTTACCAGCTTGTGGTAGCCATGAAAGGTAGGCTCCACGTCCTGTCCCGTAGGTTAGGACCGTTTTCATCATTTCTGTCATCATGTAGGCAGTAGTTTCTTTCATAGCGCGTGTTCCTGAATCAGAAAACTCTTTTGAACTACCATCGCTAAAGATGATTTTGTTGATGTACATTGGCTTATGGTAAATACCGCCATTGGCAAAGGCAGCATAGGCTGCGGCCATTTTTTCACTGCTTGCCCCATACTTTTTGTTAGATTCGGTTGTGTTACTTGAAATCGCGTTGGCATAGTGCATATCTGGGTAATCAATACCGAGTCCATTTAGGAAGGTCTTGGCTCTATCCAAACCGACTTTATTCAAGGTTTCTACAGCTGTAACGTTCCGTGATTGTTGAAGAGCATACTGCAACGTGATGTTTCCAAAGTAACTCTTATCCCAGTTGTAGACAGGTGTGTTGGTGCCAGGATAGTTATATGGTACGTCATGAACAACCGAAGCGGTTGAGTCATAGATATCGTATTCCAAGGCTGGCGCGTAATCTGTGATTGGTTTCATGGTTGAACCCCAGTCGCGGTTTGTTTCGACAGCTTGGTTCATACCGAAGGAAACATTGCTTGATTGGTGACGGGCACCTAATTGAGCGATGACTTTTCCATTTGTGACATCTACGATAGTTGAAGCCACTTGCAATTCATCATCTGGATAGTTAACGTATTCGTCGGTATTGTAGATATCCCAGAGACGTTGTTGGACTTTAGGATCAACATTGGTATAAACTTCCATTCCCGTTGTCAAAAGATTGTAGCCTGTTTCTTGTTCGACTTGGTCAATCACTTCTTTGAGGTAATTGTCCATATACGGAGGATAGCTATTAGCAGATTTTAGACTTTGAAGTCCGTCTGTAATCGGAGTGTTAATGGCTTTTTCGTATTGTTCGGCTGTAATGTAGCCTTGTCCTTTCATCTCGGAGAGAACCAGATCTCGGCGTTCTTGTGCCGCTTCTGGATGAGAGTAGGGATCATACTGATTTGGAGCCTGGGGCATTCCAGCTAGGAGAGCTAATTGTGGCAAACTTAAATCTTTGAGGTCTTTGCCATAGTAATTTTGAGCAGCTGTCTGCATTCCGTAGTTACCATTTGACATGTAGACCTTATTGATGTAGTAAGTTAGAATCTCTTGTTTGGTCGCTTTTTGTTCTAGCTGAACGGCTAGCCAAGCTTCCTGTGCCTTACGTGAAAGGGTCTGATCAGAAGTTGACGTTGAAAAATAGGTTAGTTTAATTAACTGTTGTGTCAAGGTAGAACCACCTTGAAGACCACCCCCACCACGGAGGTTTCGTAAGGAAGCGCCTAGGATACGAATCGTATCTACTCCTCGGTGACTGAAGAAACGATGATCTTCAATAGAGACAATTGCATTGACCAGCTCCGTAGGGATTTCATTAGCCTGTGCATTGACACGGCGCTCAGAACCCAGATCAGCGATCAGTTCATTTTTGCTGTCATAGATCTTACTAGACGTTGTAGCGACTAGCTTACTTTCGGACAGGGCCGGAGCCTTGCTTACATAGTAGAGAAAGAGGCCTCCACCTAGCATAATAGCTGCGATAAATACAGTTAAGAGGCAGATACTGACATACTTAACTATTCGCAGGAAAGTTTGTTTGTTCATCTTATTTTACCACCTAGTAAATGTTCTTTGATAACTTCGAGATAGGGAATCTGTGGAAAGGCACCAAGCTCAATCCTATATCCATTTTCTCGAATATATCCAAGTGGCATTGACTTTTGTCCTCTATCTTGATGATAGAAACGAATCAAATCAATGGCCGGCAATAAGTAGGTTTCTTGCTGAGAAGAAAAGTGAAGGAGGACAAAGCAGATTCCTTGCTGGGCAAGAACTTGTTCCATATGCTGGATCTGATGGAGATGAAAATTCTTCATCGGAATCGCATGTTTTTGCCTGGTTTCCTTTGCTTCAAAGTCGATGTAGTATCCATCATAAACCCCTGAATAGTCAGTTGTTGAGGCCTGTCTAAAGTAGGCTTCAACAATCTTGGCACGACTTCGTTGGGGATAGTCGACACGTACGATTTGGATGGGAGTCGGTTTCTTGTGAATCACTGCCAATCCATGTGACAAATAGTAGTCGTTCGTAGCGTTGATCATCTTTTCAAAAGACATTCCCCGATTTGCGAAATTTTTAGTTTGTGACGGGGGGGCTTGTCTTTTCTGTGATGAAAGTTTATGTGGATAGTTGACCATAATTCTCCTTATTGGTACAATAACATCACTCTATTATATCATAAATTTACAAAGAAAGGGTTAAAAATGACAACAGCCTTGATTTTAGGTTATTCAGCCTTCGACCTTGGTCTCTTTAATGACAAGGATATTCGCGTTGATATTATCAAAACAGCCATTCGGAGAGACCTAGAACGTCTAGCAGAAGAAGGGGTGACCTGGCTTATCTTTACAGGGACTCTGGGCTTTGAGTACTGGGTGCTGGAAGTGGCACAGGATATGAAGGCAGACTATGGATTTCAGTTGGCGACCATTTTTGATTTTGAAACCCATGGTAGTAACTGGAATGAAGCAAATCAAATCAAACTCAGTGAATTTAAGCAGGTTGACTTTGTCAAATATGCTTATCCTCACTATGAACATAAGGGACAATTACGTGATTATCAGAAATTTCTGCTGGAAAATACGGATGGATGCTATCTCTTTTATGACGAAGAAAATGAAACCAAGTTACAGTATTTTTACCAGATGATGAAAAATCAAGAAGGCTATGTTACAAAAAGATTAACATTTGAGGATCTGAACGAAATAGTGGAAAATTTTTCCGAAAAGTGAGGCTTTGACCTTGATTTTTGTTTGTCTTTTTTTATATAATAAGAATAGCAATCAAGAATGGAGAGAGAAATGGCAAGTATTATTTTTTCGGCAAAAGATATTTTTGAACAAGAGTTTGGACGTGAAGTTCGCGGATATAGTAAAGCAGAGGTAGACGAGTTCCTAGATGATGTGATCAAGGATTATGAGACTTACGCAGCTTTGGTCAAATCTCTTCGTCAGGAGATTGCTGATTTGAAGGAGGAATTGTCTAACAAGCCACAGGCAAGTTCTACTCAACCAAGCTCTATCGAAGTAACAAGTTCTACTCCAATGACAAATTTTGATATTTTGAAACGATTGAATCGACTTGAAAAAGAAGTATTCGGTAAGCAAATCGTAGACAATTCTGAGTTATAATTAGGTGTCTATTAGATGCAATTTTTGGATAATCGCGTGAAGAGAATCCCTTTTCATGAGGAAAGTCCATGCTAGCACAGGCTGTGATGCCTGTAGTGTTTGTGCTAGGCGAATCCATAAGCCTAGGGACGAGAGATCGTTACGGCAGTTGAAATGGCTAAGTCTTTGGATAGGTCAGAGTAGGCTTGAAAGTGCCACAGTGACGGAGTCTTTTCGGAAACGGAGAGAGTGGAACGCGGTAAACCCCTCAAGCTAGCAACCCAAATTTTGGTCGGGGCATGGAGTGCACGGAAACGAACGTAGTACTCTGACTGTTATCAGTTACAGGCTGTTAGCGGTAGACAGATGATTATCGAAGGAAGTGGTCCTAGTCACTTCTGGAACAAAACATGGCTTATAGAAAATTGCATATAGGTTGGGGCTGAGAAATCTTTCTCAACCTCATTTTTTAAAGTGAACAAGAGAAAGGTCTTGCAAGACTAGAAATGAAAGAACAATTTAATTTAATCGCAACTGCTGCAGCGGGGCTCGAGGCTGTCGTTGGACGTGAGGTGCGAGATCTTGGTTATGATTGCCAAGTTGAAAATGGGCGTGTCCGTTTTCAAGGAGATGTGCGGGCAATTATTGAGACCAATCTGTGGCTTCGCGCAGCTGACCGTATCAAGATTGTAGTTGGAAGCTTTCCGGCTAAGACCTTTGAAGAGCTTTTCCAAGGAGTTTTTGCTCTGGATTGGGAAAACTATCTCCCGCTTGGGGCGCGTTTTCCGATTTCCAAGGCCAAATGTGTTAAGTCCAAACTTCACAATGAGCCTAGTGTTCAGGCTATTTCCAAGAAGGCGGTTGTGAAGAAACTGCAAAAGCACTATGCTCGTCCAGAAGGTGTTCCCTTGATGGAAACTGGTCCTGAGTTTAAGATTGAGGTGTCCATCCTGAAAGATGTAGCAACTGTCATGATTGACACGACAGGTTCTAGCCTCTTTAAACGTGGTTATCGTACGGAAAAGGGTGGAGCGCCTATCAAGGAAAACATGGCAGCGGCGATTTTACAACTCTCTAACTGGTATCCAGACAAGCCTTTAATTGATCCGACCTGTGGTTCAGGAACTTTCTGTATTGAGGCGGCTATGATGGCTAGAAAGATGGCTCCTGGCCTCCGCCGTTCCTTTGCTTTTGAAGAATGGAACTGGGTTAGCGATCGGTTAATTCAAGAAGTTCGCACAGAGGCTGCTAAGAAAATTGACCGTGAACTGGAACTGGATATCATGGGCTGTGATATAGACGCTCGTATGGTGGAAATTGCCAAGGCCAATGCTCAAGCAGCTGGTGTAGCTGGAGACATCACTTTTAAGCAAATGCGGGTACAAGACTTGCGCACAGACAAAATAAATGGCGTTATCATTTCCAATCCGCCATATGGTGAACGTTTGTCGGATGATGCAGGAGTTACCAAGCTCTATGCTGAGATGGGACAAGTCTTTGCACCACTGAAAACCTGGAGTAAGTTTATCCTGACGAGTGACGAAGCTTTTGAAAGTAAGTACGGAAGTCCAGCGGATAAAAAGCGCAAACTTTATAACGGGACCTTAAAAGTGGATTTGTATCAATACTTTGGTCAGCGTGTGAAGCGCCAAGAGGTAAAGTAGAAAGGAAGACAGATGAGTAAAAAAAGACACAATCGCCATAAAAAAGAGCATCAAGAGTCCAAATTTGATTTTGACGAGGCGAAAGATCTGACAGTTGGTCAAGTCATCCGTAAAAATGAAGAAGTTGAAGCTGGTGTACTGCCAGAAGATAGTATTCTAGACAAATACATCAAACAGCACCGCGAGGAAATCGAAGCCGACAAGTTTGAAACACGTCAATTTAAAAAAGAAGAACTGCAGGAAGCTCAGGCTCAAGAAGAATTGACGACACAGGAAGTCTCAGAAATCACTGAAGAGTCGGCACCAATCATAGAGGAACCCGAGACAGTTTCAGAAGAAACGGTGTCAGACTCAGTGGAAACTACAAGCTCGGATGTGATTTTGCCTCCTTTGGGAGAAGAAAATCAAGACTTGGAACCGCTTGTGTTGGAAAAGCAAGAGCCAGCAGAGGTTGCTGATGAGAAAGAAGAGGAAGGGACGGCTCTACTTTCACGCTCAGCTCAGGCAGAATCAGAAACAGTTTCTAATTCTAAAAAGAAGCGCGTGTTTGTTATCGGTTCAGCCTTGGCAGCAGCCCTTATCTTGGCAGGTAGTTACTATATCTATCGTCAAGTAAATCGCTCCAACCAAGCCATCCAGTCTTCCCAGTCTTCTTCTAGTAATCAAGAAACACAAACAACCCTACAAGAGTTTAATGCCCTCTACGATGCTTTTTATACAGATGCTAATAAAACGGCTTTGAAAAATAGTCAGTTTGACAAGTTGGACCGACTCAAGGCTCAACTAGATAAACTCGAAGGTAGCCGAGAGCACACTCTGGCCAAGTCTAAGTATGATAGTTTAGAAGCTCAAATCAAGGCTGTGCAAGAAGTGAATAATCAGTTTGAAACTCCAGCAATTACTGACGGTGTCTTGGATACCAATGCAAAGGTCAAGGCAGACGCTAAATTTACAGAAATTAAAACAGGAAATACAGAGCTAGATAAACTGTTAGATAAGGCCATTAGCCTGGGTAAGAGCCAGCAAACAAGCGCCTCTAGCTCAAGCTCAAGTAGCAGTAGTCAAGAAAGTTCAAGCACAACGACTGATAGCAGTACGAGCAGTTCGTCTGCTTCATCTAGCTCTGCATCAAGTACTCCAGCTGCCCCAGCAAGCAATGACACAAATGGTGGCTTGTCTAGCGATGGTGTCAATCTTCAAAGAAGTGTTAGTCGTGTACCGTACAACCAATCAGCTGTAGATGATAGCAACAACCCTGCTTGGACGTTTGCAGATGGTGTCCTTGAACAAATCCTAGCAACATCGCGTGCTCGTGGCTATATCACTGGCAATCAATATATCCTAGAACGGGTCAATATCGTAAACGGAAATGGTTATTACAACCTCTACAAACCAGATGGAACCTATCTTTTCACTCTTAACTGTAAGACTGGATACTTTGTCGGTAATGGAGCTGGTCACGCAGATGACTTGGACTACTAGGACTCCGTTACAAAATTCTTTCCTTTCATAGGTAAAAATGATAAAATAAAACATATTAAACAAGAGGAGTGTCACATGACAAAAGCTAACTTTGGTGTCGTAGGTATGGCCGTAATGGGTCGTAACCTTGCCCTAAATATCGAATCTCGTGGCTATACAGTTGCCATTTACAACCGTAGTAAAGAAAAAACAGAAGACGTAATTGCCTGCCATCCTGAAAAGAACTTTGTACCTAGTTACGATGTAGAGTCTTTCGTTCAATCTATCGAAAAACCTCGTCGTATCATGCTCATGGTTCAAGCTGGACCTGGTACAGATGCAACTATCCAAGCCCTTCTTCCACACCTTGACAAGGGTGATATCTTGATTGATGGAGGAAACACTTTCTACAAAGATACCATCCGTCGTAATGAAGAATTGGCAAACTCAGGTATCAACTTTATCGGTACAGGGGTTTCTGGTGGTGAAAAAGGTGCCCTTGAAGGTCCTTCTATCATGCCTGGTGGACAAAAAGAAGCTTACGAATTAGTTGCTGATGTTCTTGAAGAAATCTCAGCCAAAGCACCTGAAGATGGCAAACCATGTGTGACTTACATCGGTCCTGATGGAGCTGGTCACTATGTAAAAATGGTCCACAACGGTATCGAGTACGGTGATATGCAATTGATCGCAGAAAGCTATGACCTCATGCAACACTTGCTCGGTCTTTCTGCAGAGGACATGGCAGAAATCTTTACTGAGTGGAACAAGGGTGAATTGGACAGCTACTTGATCCAAATCACAGCTGATATCTTGAGCCGTAAAGACGATGAAGGTCAGGATGGACCAATCGTCGACTATATCCTTGATGCTGCAGGCAACAAGGGAACTGGTAAATGGACTAGTCAATCATCACTTGACCTTGGTGTACCATTGTCACTCATCACTGAGTCAGTATTTGCGCGCTATATCTCAACTTACAAAGAAGAACGTGTACATGCCAGCAAGGTTCTTCCAAAGCCAGCTACTTTCAAATTTGAAGGAGACAAGGCTGAGTTGATCGAAAAGATCCGTCAAGCGCTTTACTTCTCAAAAATTATCTCATACGCACAAGGTTTTGCTCAATTGCGTGTGGCTTCTAAAGAAAACAACTGGAACTTGCCATTTGCAGACATCGCATCTATCTGGCGTGATGGCTGTATCATCCGTTCTCGTTTCTTGCAAAAGATCACAGATGCCTACAACCGTGATGCAGACCTTGCAAACCTTCTCTTGGATGAGTACTTCTTGGATGTTACTGCCAAGTACCAACAAGCAGTGCGTGATATCGTAGCTCTTGCTGTTCAAGCTGGTGTACCAGTGCCAACCTTCTCAGCAGCTATTACTTACTTTGATAGCTACCGTTCAGCTGACCTTCCAGCTAACTTGATTCAAGCGCAACGTGACTACTTTGGTGCCCACACTTACCAACGTAAAGACAAAGAAGGAACCTTCCACTACTCTTGGTATGACGAAAAATAAGTAGGTCTGCCATGGGGAAACGGATTTTATTACTTGAGAAAGAACGAAATCTCGCTCATTTTCTCAGTCTGGAACTTCAAAAAGAGCAATACCGTGTTGATCTGGTCGAGGAGGGACAAAAAGCCCTCTCCATGGCTCTCCAGACAGATTATGACTTGATTTTACTGAATGCTCGTCTGGGGGATATGACGGCCCAGGATTTTGCAGAGAGGCTGAGTCGGACAAAACCTGCCTCAGTGATCATGGTCTTGGACCATCGCGAAGAATTGCAAGACCAGATTGAGACAATCCAGCGCTTCGCCGTTTCTTACATCTATAAGCCAGTGATTATTGATCAGCTGGTGGCTCGTATTTCAGCGATTTTCCGAGGTCGGGACTTTATCGACCAACACTGTAGTCAGATGAAGGTCCCAACGTCTTACCGCAATCTGCGTATGGATGTAGAACATCATACCGTTTATCGTGGCGAGGAGATGATTGCTCTGACGCGCCGTGAGTATGACCTTTTGGCCACTCTCATGGGAAGCAAGAAGGTCTTGACTCGTGAGCAGTTGTTGGAAAGTGTTTGGAAGTACGAAAGTGCGACAGAAACCAATATCGTGGATGTTTATATCCGTTATCTACGTAGCAAGCTTGATGTAAAAGGTCAAAAAAGCTACATTAAAACCGTGCGTGGTGTTGGGTATACCATGCAAGAATAGAAAAGCAGTTGCAGTTGTGTGACTGCTTTTTTTTGAGGAATTCCTATATATTGACATACGGTAAGGTCTTTGCTACAATCAGTTGCGGAGGATACTAAAATGAAATTCTTGAAAAAAATCATGCGAGTTGGACTAGCAGCCTTCTTTCTTGGTCTGTTAGCGACCAGTACAGTATTGGCGGATACCACAGGTGGACAGTTTGTTGATAAGGACAATAGAAAATACTATATAAAAGATGACCATAAAGCAATCTATTGGCATAAAATAGACGGTAAAATGTACTATTTTGATGATGATGGAGAAATGGTAGTCGGCTGGCAATACTTAGAAATTCCTGGGACGGGTTATCGTGATGATTTATTTGATAATCGTCCAGTTTTCGAAATTGGCCTTCAATATAAATGGTACTACTTTGATCAAGATGGGGTACTACAAGAATTTGTTGGCTGGCAACAATTAGAGGTTAAGGATTCATTAACTGTTGGTAAAAAACATGGTGAAGGCTTTGAAGGCCCAGAAGTTCTTAAATTAGCAAATTATTACTTTAATGAAGATCATTCTTTAAAGACAGGTTGGCTCTACGATCAATCTAACTGGTACTATCTAGCAAAAACAGGTCATTTAGGGAAAGACTACCTTGGTGGTGAAAGACGTGCGGGTTGGATAAACGATGATTCGACTTGGTACTACCTAGATCCAACAACCGGTATTATGCAAACTGGTTGGCAATATCTAGGTAATAAGTGGTACTACCTCCGCTCATCAGGAGCCATGGCGACTGGTTGGATTAAGGATGGTTCGACTTGGTATTATCTAAATGCAAGTAATGGCGATATGAAGACTGGTTGGTTCCAGGTTAATGGTAAATGGTACTACGCTTATAGTTCAGGTGCTTTAGCAGTTAGTACAATAGTGGATGGCTACTACGTCAACTATAATGGCGAATGGGTCCAATAATGAAAGAGGCGATTGTGAAGGAAACAATCGCTTTTTTTGTGAAAATATAATAAAATAGATAGGAGAAAATACTACTGTATGAAAAGTAAGACGGTCTTTTCGTCTGGTTGAAGGAAAACATGACAAAAAAAGTTGGTGTCGGTCAGGCACATAGTAAGATTATTTTAATAGGGGAGCATGCGGTAGTCTACGGTTATCCTGCCATTTCCTTGCCTCTTTTAGAGGTGGAGGTGACATGTAAGGTTGTCCCTGCAGCGAGTCCTTGGCGTCTTTATGAGGAGGATACCTTGTCCATGGCAGTTTATGCTTCGCTAGAATATTTGGAGATTAAAGAGGCTTGCATTCGCTGTGTGATTGACTCGGCTATCCCTGAAAAACGGGGAATGGGTTCGTCAGCAGCTATCAGTATAGCGGCTATTCGTGCGGTATTTGACTACTATCAGGCCGACCTGCCTCATGATGTATTAGAAATTTTGGTCAATCGGGCTGAGATGATTGCTCATATGAATCCTAGTGGTTTGGATGCCAAAACTTGTCTCAGTGACCAACCCATTCGCTTTATCAAGAATGTTGGTTTTACAGAACTTGAGATGGACCTATCCGCTTATTTGGTGATTGCAGATACGGGCGTGTATGGTCACACTCGTGAAGCCATCCAAGTGGTTCAAAGTAAGGGGAAGGATGCTCTGCCGTTTTTGCATGCCTTGGGAGAATTGACCCAGCAGGCAGAAGATGCAATTAGACAAAAAGATGCTGAGGGACTGGGACAAATCCTCAGTCAAGCGCATTTACATTTAAAAGAAATTGGTGTCAGCAGCCCTGAAGCAGACTCTCTTGTTGAAACGGCTCTTAGCAATGGTGCTCTAGGTGCCAAGATGAGTGGTGGTGGGCTAGGAGGCTGTATTATTGCCTTGGTGGCCAATCTGGACCAAGCACAAGGACTAGCAAAACGATTAGAAGAGAAAGGAGCTGTTCAGACATGGATCGAAAGCCTGTAACAGTACGTTCCTACGCAAATATCGCCATTATCAAATACTGGGGAAAGAAAAAAGAAAAAGAGATGGTTCCTGCTACTAGCAGTATCTCTCTGACTTTGGAAAATATGTATACGGAGACAACCTTGTCGCCTTTACCAGCCCATGCGACGGCGGATACATTTTATATCAATGGTCAGCTTCAGAGTGAGGCTGAGCATGCCAAGATGAGCAAAATCATTGACCGTTACCGTCCGGCTGGGGAAGGTTTTGTCCGTATCGATACTCAAAACAACATGCCGACGGCAGCGGGTTTGTCCTCAAGTTCCAGTGGTTTATCCGCCTTGGTCAAGGCTTGCAATGCTTATTTCCAGCTTGGTTTGAATCGGAGTCAGTTGGCACAGGAAGCTAAGTTTGCCTCAGGTTCTTCCTCTCGGAGTTTTTATGGACCACTAGGTGCTTGGGACAAGGATAGTGGAGAGATTTATCCTGTTGATACAGACCTGAAACTAGCTATGATCATGTTGGTGCTGGAGGATAAGAAAAAACCAATCTCTAGCCGTGATGGGATGAAACTCTGTGTGGAAACCTCGACGACCTTTGATGACTGGGTGCGCCAGTCTGAGAAAGACTATCAAGATATGCTGGTTTATCTCAAAGAGAATGACTTTGCCAAGGTTGGGGAATTAACGGAGAGAAATGCCCTAGCCATGCACGCTACGACGAAAACAGCATCGCCAGCCTTTTCTTATCTAACAGATGCGACTTATGAAGCGATGGACTTTGTCCGCCAACTTCGTGAGCAAGGCGAGGCTTGCTACTTTACCATGGATGCTGGTCCTAATGTCAAGGTCCTCTGTCAAGAGGAAAACTTGGAGCATTTATCAGAAATCTTTGGTCAACGTTACCGCTTAATTGTGTCAAAAACAAAGGATTTAAGCCAAGATGATTGCTGTTAAAACTTGCGGGAAACTCTATTTGGCAGGTGAATATGCTATTTTAGAGCCAGGACAGTTAGCCTTGATAAAGGCCATTCCCATCTATATGAAGGCTGAGATTGCTTTTTCTGAGACCTACCGTATCTATTCAGATCTGTTTGATTTCGCAGTGGACTTGACGCCAAATCCTGACTACAGCTTGATTCAAGAAACGATTGCTTTGGTGGGAGGCTTCCTTGCTGTTCGTGGTCAGACTTTGCGACCTTTTTCCTTGGAAATCCGTGGAAAAATGGAACGGGAAGGGAAAAAGTTTGGTCTAGGTTCTAGTGGTAGTGTTGTTGTCTTGGTTATCAAGGCTCTGCTGGCTCTATATGATATTACGGTTGATCAGGAACTCTTGTTCAAGCTGGCTAGCGCGGTCTTGCTCAAGCGAGGAGACAATGGCTCTATGGGAGACCTTGCCTGTATCGTTGCAGAGGATTTGGTTCTCTATCAGTCTTTTGATCGCAATAAGGTGACTGCTTGGTTGGAAGAAGAAAGCTTGGCGACAGTTTTGGAGCGTGACTGGAGATTTTCTATTTCACAAGTGAAACCAACCCTAGAATGTGATTTCCTAGTGGGATGGACCAAGGAAGTGGCCGTATCAAGTCAAATGGTTCAGCAAATCAAGCAAAACATAGACCAGAACTTTTTAACTTCCTCAAAAGCAACGGTGGCTGCTTTGGTAGAAGCCTTGGAGCAGGGGAATGCAGAAAAAATCATCGAGCAGGTGGAAACAGCCAGTCAACTTTTAGAAGGCTTGAGTTTAGATATTTATACGCCTTCGCTCAGACAGCTAAAAGAAGCCAGCCAAGGTTTGCAAGCCGTTGCCAAAAGCAGTGGAGCTGGTGGTGGTGACTGTGGGATTGCCTTGAGTTTTGATGTGCAATCAACTGAAGCTTTAAAAAACCGCTGGGCCAATCTGGGGATTGAGCTCTTATACCAAGAAAGGATAGGACATGACGACAAATCGTAAGGACGAGCATATCCGCTATGCCCTTGAGCAGAAAAGTTCCTATAATAGCTTTGATGAGGTGGAGTTGATTCATTCTTCCTTGCCTCTTTATGACCTGGATGAGATTGATCTGTCGACAGAATTTGCTGGTCGAAAATGGGACTTTCCCTTTTATATCAATGCCATGACAGGTGGGAGCGATAAGGGGAGAGAAATCAATCAAAAGCTGGCTCAAGTGGCGGAAGCCTGTGGGATTTTGTTTGTAACGGGGTCTTACAGCGCAGCCCTCAAGGATCCTACAGATGACTCATTTTCTGTCAAATCTAGCCATCCAAATCTCCTCCTTGGAACCAATATTGGCTTGGACAAGCCTGTTGATTTAGGGCTTCAGACTGTGCAAGCGATGAATCCTCTTCTCCTGCAAGTGCACGTCAATGTTATGCAGGAATTGCTCATGCCTGAGGGAGAAAGGAAGTTCAGAAGCTGGTATTCGCATCTGGCAGATTATAGCAAGCAAATTCCCGTTCCTATTGTCCTAAAGGAAGTGGGTTTTGGAATGGATGTAAAGACCATCGAACGAGCCTATGAACTGGGCGTTCGAACCTTTGACCTGTCGGGTCGTGGTGGTACCAGCTTTGCTTATATTGAAAACCGTCGCAGTGGCCAGCGTGATTACCTTAATCAATGGGGTCAGTCTACTATGCAAGCCCTCCTCAATGCCCAAGACTGGAAAGACAAGGTCGAACTCTTGGTCAGCGGAGGCGTTCGGAACCCGCTTGATATGATTAAGTGCTTGGTATTTGGTGCCAAGGCTGTAGGACTGTCACGTACCGTTCTGGAATTGGTTGAAAGCTATACCGTCGAAGAAGTGATTGGTATTGTTCAAGGCTGGAAAGAAGACCTGCGCTTGATCATGTGTGCTCTTAATTGTGCTACCATAACTGATCTGCAAAGCATAGACTATATTCTTTATGGAAAACTAAAAGAAGCAAAAGATCAGATGTAGAGAGGTCGGGACAAGAATCCCGCCCTTTTTTGTAGCCTTTTGTCAACTGTGGTGGGCTGAAAGAACCTAGTTTGTAGGAGCGATTTCTGTCCTATCCCCTTTTTCCATCCTCAGACCGAGGTGACTTTTTTGAATTGTGATAAAATAGAAGGGAGAGGATGCATCTATGAAAAAATTTCAAATCTTTTTATTTATTGAAGCCTGTCTGTTGACGGGAGCTCTGATTTTGATGGTATCAGAGCATTTTTCGCGTTTTCTACTGATTTTATTCCTCTTTCTTCTCCTGATACGCTATTATGCAGGCAAAGAGGGCAACAACTTTCTCCTCCTTGTGGCTACCATTCTTTTCTTTTTCATCGTCATGCTCAATCCCTTTGTGATTTTAGCTATCTTTGTAGCGGTGATCTACAGTCTCTTTCTTCTCTATCCGATGATGAATCAAGAAAGAGAGGAGACCGACTTGGTCTTTGAAGAGGTGGTGACGGTTAAAAATGAAAAGAATCGCTGGTTTGGCAATCTCCATCATTTCTCTAGTCACCAGACTTGCCAGTTTGACGATATCAACCTCTTTCGCCTTATGGGTAAGGACACTATTCATCTGGAAAGAGTTATCCTAACCAATCATGATAATGTCATTATCCTTAGAAAGATGGTCGGAACGACTAGGATTATCGTACCTGTAGATGTGGAAATCAGCCTCAGTGTTAATTGTCTTTATGGAGATCTTACCTTCCTTCATCAACCTAAGAAATCCCTTCGCAATGAACACTATCATCAGGAAACCAGAGACTATCTCAAGAGTAACAAGAGCGTCAAGATTTTCCTAACTTCTATGGTTGGCGATGTGGAGGTAGTCAGAGGATGAAAAAGCAATCGTATCTGTTAATCGGGCTGACTTCTTTCCTCTTTATCCTCTTTTTGACCAATAGTCTGCTTGATATTTTTGAACTGGATTTGTCCTATTTGCTACAAGATATCGAGAAAACAGAGAAACTCATCTTCTTGATCTTGGTCTTTAGCCTTTCCATGACCTTATTTTTTGTCCTTTTTTGGCGCGTGATAGAAGAAGTCTCTCGCAGAAAAATGCAGGTTAATCTCAAGCGACTGCTAGCAGGGAAAGAGGTGGTTGCCTTTGCAGATCCAGATTTGGATGCTAGTTTCAAGAACTTGTCCGGTAAGCTGATCCTCTTGACAGAAGCTGTTCAAAAGGCTGAAAATCAAGGCCTGGTCAAGGAAGAAGCAATCATTGAGAAAGAACGGAAGCGGATAGCACGTGACTTACATGATACGGTTAGTCAGGAGTTGTTTGCGGCCCATATGATTTTATCAGGTGTCAGCCAGCAGGCTTTGAAGCTGGATAGAGAAAAGATGCAGACCCAGTTGCAAAGTGTTGCAGCCATCCTCGAAACAGCCCAGAAAGATTTGCGGGTCTTGCTCCTACATTTGCGACCAGTTGAGTTGGAAGAGAAGAGTCTGGTTGAGGGGATTCAAATCCTCTTAAAAGAGCTAGAGGACAAGAGTGATCTCAAGGTTAGTCTCAAGCAAAATGTGTCTAAATTGCCCAAGAAGATTGAAGAACATATCTTTCGTATTTTGCAGGAGTTGATTAGCAATACCCTTCGCCATGCTCAGGCATCTTGTCTAGATGTATATCTCTATCAGACGGATGTTGAATTGCAGCTGAAGGTGGTGGACAACGGAATTGGTTTCCAGTTAGGGGGGTTAGATGACTTGAGTTATGGATTGCGAAACATCAAGGAGCGGGTCGAAGATATGGCAGGAACGGTTCAACTCTTGACAGCTCCCAAGCAAGGACTGGCGGTTGATATCCGTATTCCCCTGCTAGACAAGGAATGATAAAGGAGTAGAGATGAAAATTTTACTGGTAGATGACCATGAAATGGTCCGATTGGGCTTGAAAAGCTATTTTGACCTCCAAGACGATGTAGAAGTTGTGGGCGAGGCTGCCAACGGGTTTCAAGGTATTGAGTTGGCCTTGGAACTGCGTCCAGATGTCATTGTCATGGATATCGTCATGCCTGAGATGAATGGGATTGATGCTACCTTAGCCATCCTCAAAGAATGGCCTGAAGCCAAGATTTTGATTGTAACTTCTTACTTGGACAATGAAAAAATCATGCCAGTCTTGAATGCTGGTGCAAAAGGCTATATGCTCAAGACTTCTAGTGCAGACGAACTGCTTCATGCAGTTCGTAAGGTTGCTGCTGGCGAGCTGGCTATTGAACAAGAGGTCAGCAAGAAGGTCGAATACCACCGCAATCATATCGAGCTTCATGAGGAATTGACTGCTCGTGAACGAGACGTGCTTCAACTCATCGCCAAGGGCTACGAAAATCAGCGCATCGCAGATGAACTCTTTATCTCTCTCAAGACGGTCAAGACCCATGTGTCCAACATTCTTGCCAAACTTGAGGTCAGCGATCGCACTCAGGCGGCGGTCTATGCCTTTCAGCACCACTTGGTCGGGCAGGAGGACTTTTAGATGAGTCTTGTAGATTTACTTGGGGAGTTAGAGGCGGCAAAAGACCCTGAGAAAGCGGGCTCCATGGAAGCCTATATGCGCCATCAATTTCCCTTTCTAGGGATTGCAGGTCCTGAAAGAAATGCACTCTATAAAAAGTACTTTCCAAGCGCGAAAAAAACAAGAGTTATTGACTGGGATTTTGTAGACACTTGCTGGGAAAAGGAGCCTAGAGAATACCAATATGTGGCTTCCAACTATTTGAAAGCTATGCAATCTTATCTAACGAAGGATGATTTACCTAAGCTTGAGCATCTAGTCGTGACCAAGTCTTGGTGGGACACGGTAGATATCCTAGATCAAGTAGTGGGGAGTTTGGTAGCCGACCATCCGGAACTTGAAGAAGTGCTTTTAAAATGGAGCCTATCAGACAATATCTGGCTGAGACGAGTCGCTATTGACCACCAGTTGTTAAGAAAAGAGAAAACGGATGTTCAATTAATGGAAAAGATCCTGCTCAACAATCTGGACCAGACAGAATTTTTTATCAACAAAGCCATTGGCTGGGCTCTAAGAGACTACTCTAAAACCAATCCCGAATGGGTAGCACGTTTTATTGAAAAAAATAGGAAAAGAATGGCTGAACTTAGTATCAAGGAAGCCAGCAAGTACCTTTAGCATCGTTGAAAAGCGCATTCATTACTTGAAAAAAGTCGCCCGTTTATGTTATAATAGACTGTATTTAAAAAATTTTAAGGAGAAATGACAGAATGTCTGTATCATTTGAAAACAAAGAAACAAACCGTGGTGTCTTGACTTTCACTATCTCTCAAGACCAAATCAAACCAGAAGTGGACCGTGTATTCAACTCAGTAAAGAAAACTCTTAACGTTCCAGGTTTCCGTAAAGGTCACCTTCCACGTCCTATCTTTGATAAAAAATTTGGTGAAGAAACACTTTACCAAGATGTATTGAACGCTCTTTTGCCAAACGCTTATGAAGCAGCTGTAAAAGAAGCTGGTCTTGAAGTCGTTGCGCAACCAAAAATTGACGTAACTTCAATGGAAAAAGGTCAAGACTGGGTTATCACAGCTGAAGTCGTGACAAAACCTGAAGTTAAATTGGGTGACTACAAAAACCTTGAAGTATCAGTAGATGTAGAAAAGGAAGTCACAGACGCTGATGTTGAAGAGCGTATCGAACGCGAACGCAACAACTTGGCTGAATTGGTTATCAAAGAAGGTGCTGCTGAAAATGGCGACACTGTTGTGATTGACTTCGTTGGTTCTATCGATGGTGTTGAATTTGACGGCGGAAAAGGTGAAAACTTCTCACTTGGACTTGGATCAGGACAATTCATCCCTGGTTTTGAAGACCAATTGGTTGGTCACTCAGCTGGCGAAACTGTTGATGTAGTTGTAACATTCCCAGAAGACTACCAAGCAGAGGACCTTGCAGGTAAAGAAGCTAAATTCGTGACAACTATTCACGAAGTAAAAGCAAAAGAAGTTCCAGCTCTTGATGATGAACTTGCAAAAGACATCGACGAAGAAGTGGAAACTCTTGACGAATTGAAAGAAAAATACCGCAAAGAATTGACTGCTGCGAAAGAAGAAGCATACAAAGATGCCGTTGAAGGTGCAGCAATCGATAAAGCTGTAGAAAATGCTGAAATCGTAGAACTTCCAGAAGAAATGATCCACGAAGAAGTTCACCGTTCAGTAAATGAATTCCTTGGAAACTTGCAACGTCAAGGTATCAACCCTGATATGTACTTCCAAATCACAGGAACTACTCAAGAAGACCTTCACAAACAATACGAAGCAGAAGCTGAGTCACGTACGAAGACTAACCTTGTTATCGAAGCAGTTGCGAAGGCTGAAGGATTTGACGCTACTGAAGAAGAAATCCAAAAAGAAATCGAACAATTGGCAGCAACTTACAACATGGAAGTTGCGCAAGTTCAAAACTTGCTTTCAGCTGATATGTTGAAACACGATATCGCAATCAAAAAAGCTGTTGAATTGATCACAAGTACAGCAACAGTAAAATAATCTTAAAAGAGAAAAAGCCCACTTAACTAGGTGGGTTTTCTGATGCACTATTTTCCAAAAATCTCTTTGAGGTCTGCATCTGTAATCCCAATCATAGCGGGAATACTAGACCAGTTTTCCTCGGTGAGGATGTAGGATTGTTCAGAGTCACTTGCTGTGGCAGTTTCAGAGAAGGCTTGTTTACTTTCTTCAATATTAGTTTCAATTAAATCACTGAAACGCTCAATCAGATAGGTCTTGCGAGCAGTTCCGATGTGCTTGACTGCATAGTCGAAAGCCTGTAATTCACCTAGTAAGATAAGTTTGCTTTTGGCGCGTGTAATGGCTGTGTAGATGAGATTTCGTTCCAGCATGCGCTTGCTAGCACTGGTGATGGGCAGGATGACAACAGGAAACTCACTTCCCTGAGACTTATGGATACTCATGGCATAGGCTAGTCGAATCTTGTACCATTCGTTACGTGGGTAGATGACCTCATTGCCATCAAAATCAATGACAATCTCGTCTTGTTTGGACTCGGTGTATTTTCCAGGAATCAAATCTGTGATGTAGCCTAGGTCCCCATTAAAGACATTGACTTCAGCGTCGTTGACTAGGTGAATGACCTTGTCCCCTGTTCGATAGTGGCATTGGGGAGCTTCAAAACTGAGTTGGCCTTTTTGCTGAGGATTGAGCAGGTCTTGCATGAGTTGGTTGATGGCGTCAATGCCAGCAGTTCCTCGATACATAGGCGCTAACACCTGAATATCACGAGCCAGAATGCCACTTCTGAGGGCAGCACCGAGGATTTTCTCAATGGTAGCTGGGATATGGCCACTAGCGATTTCAAAGTAGGAGCGGTCTGCTTTTTTCTGGGTAAAGTCAGCTGGCAAGACGCCTTGTCGAATCTGACTAGCCAAGGTGACGATAGTTGATTCTTCGCTCTGACGATAAATTTTTTCCAAGCGAGTCTGCGGAATCAGTTGAATCTGGAGCAAGTCAGCTAAGACTTGTCCAGGACTGACAGAAGGTAGCTGGTCGCTATCACCCACGATGAGAATTTTACTGTTTGAGGAGATATTGGAGAAGAGCTGGTTGGCTAGCCAAGTATCCACCATGGAAAACTCATCTACAATGATAAAATCGGCATCCAGATAATCATCTAGATGGCTGGTATCATCGTCTCCCGTCATTCCCAAATGACGGTGTATGGTCGCGCTAGGCAAACCTGTTAATTCATTCATGCGCCGAGCCGCTCGACCAGTTGGAGCAGCGAGAAGAATTGGTAAGTTGCTTTTCTTCCTGAGGTCAATTCCTTCTAAGAGGGCATAAACAGCGATAATCCCATTGATAACAGTCGTCTTACCAGTACCAGGTCCACCTGTTAGGATAAAGACCTTGTTCTGGATAGCGTCGCAGATGGCTTGTTTTTGGATGATATCATACTCAATACCCAGTTCTTCCTCAACACTAGCGATATGCTTTTGAATGGTTTCTAAATCCTGATTTTTCTGTTTTCCTTTTTCAAGGATACGAACCAAGTGACTGCGGATGCCTTCTTCGGCGAAAAAGAGGCTGTTATCAAAGATTTTAGTATCAATCTGCTGAACCTTGTCTTCTTCGATCAGATGAGATAATTCCTGAGCGACTTGGCTAGGATCGAGTTCCACGGGACGAGAAGACTCGAGGAGAGTCAGGGTCTGTTCCAGCAAATCTCGGGCTTCCATGTAGGTATCGCCCGTATCCATACAGCCTTGAAAGAGACTGTGGACAAGGCCAGCACGGAAGCGTTCGGGAGCCTGGCTTTCGATGCCTAGTTCGGCAGCCAGTTGGTCTGCAATGGTAAAGCCTAAACCTTTGATATCCTCGACCAGCTGGTAGGGATAATTTTCAACCATATCAAGCGTTTCTTCCTTGTAAAAGTCTTGAATCTGAAAGGCTAGTTTATTGGGAATGCCGTAGTTGGCTAGTTTTGCCAAGACCATTTCTGTCCCATAGTTGAGACGGAGGATAGAGACGAAAGCCTCACGGTTTTTGGCAGAGAGTCCTGCAATGCTTTCTAGCTTTTCAGGATGCTCCAGAATTTCGTCTATGGTATTGTCACCATAGCTATCAACGATTTTTTGGGCGGTTTTGAGACCAATTCCCTTGAAATGGCTACTGGAAAAGTACTTAACTAGCCCTTTTCGAGTCGGTTTTGTTCGTTCATAACGGCTGATTTGCAGTTGTTCCCCATACTTGGAGTGCTGAACGATTTGTCCCCAAAAAGTGTAGTCTTCACCCTCAATCACGTCAGCCATAGTTCCTGTAACGATGATTTCAAAATCGTCAAAGTCCTCAGCATTGGTATCTTCGATATCTAGGAGGAGGATGCGATAAAAATTACTGGGATTTTCAAAAATAATGCGTTCAATGGTGCCTGAAAAATAAACTTCCATAGATTTCCTTTTTGATAGAAAAAGAGCTGGGATAGAGCTTTCAGTTAGGCTTTCCTTTGATTTGGGACTTGGTACAAGATATTGCCAAGTTGCAATCTAATCCTAAAAGCTAACTCAAAAAGACTATCACAGCATCTAGTTGCTGATTTTAAAAGATTCCGATACGGTTGAGTGGCCAGAAACGGAATTTGGCTTCCCCTTTGATTTGACTGGCTTTAAAGGTTCCAACATGGCGACTGTCGCTAGAAACCAAACGGTCATCTCCAAGGAGGAGGTACTCACCCTCGGGTACGGTAAAGCTGAAGCTAGTGTTGAAATTTACATCGACAGTAAAGGCCTGAGCTTTCTGAGCAAGGCTTCTAAAATAGACACCCTTATCCCCTTCAAAGCCTTTCCCCGAATAGGCGTTTTGCAGTTTATCATTTTTAAACTGTTGTAGGTAGTCTGCTAGGTAAGGTTCGTCGGTTTCTTGATTGTTGATAAAGAGCTTGTCGTTTTCGTAGCGAATGGTATCACCAGGCATGCCGATGACGCGTTTAACGATGTCTTTATTTCCATCATCTTCATGGGCAACTACAATGTCAAAGCGGTTAATAGGGAGGTGTTTGACGACAAAGAGAATCTCTCCATCAGCTAGGGTCGGATCCATAGAGTGTCCTTCCACACGGACATTGGTCCAGAGAAAGAGACG
Organism: bacterium; assembly: GCA_905221335.1. GTDB lineage: Bacteria > Bacillota > Bacilli > Lactobacillales > Streptococcaceae > Streptococcus. The sequence goes on along the minus strand of CAJNCT010000008.1, from coordinate 41,166 downwards.
ACTGAGACCAACTACTATAATGATGAGGAACGTAAGTCCCCACTCTTTTAGAAATGTTTTAAAATAATTCATAATTTACCTTTCCAGAAGTGCTTTGGCTTTTTCAGTGTTTTTAAAATGAAGTTTGGCACAGAAGTTGAGTCCTTTCATACCATAGGATTGAAGGATTTTGCTTGCAACCTTATCAGATGCAGTTCCAGCGCCGCTTGGTAGTTGATAGCCCAGTTCTCGTCCAAGATTTTCCAAGTTTTCGAGGAAGAGATCACGCGCGATGATGGAGCTAACTGCAACAGCTAGGTATTTTCCCTCGGCTTTTTCTTCCAAGCTGATCTTGTTTGGGAAACGATTGGCTTCTTGGGTCAAGTACTTGTCATAGTTTTTAGGACTTGTAAAAGCATCAATGACGATTCTTTCTGGCTGGGCTCCTTTTTGAAGAAGGAGAAAGATAGCCTGATTGTGAAGGGCAACCTTTACAGAAACAGCATTGTAACGCTTTCCGATAACTTCGTTGTACTTGCTCGGTGAGAGAAGGAGCGCTTGGTGCTGGATTTTTTCCTTGAGAATAGGGGCAATCTGACGAATCTTTCGGTCTGTCAGAGTCTTAGAATCTCCCACACCGAGTTTTCGCAAGAAGTCATGCTGGTCCGGTGTCACGAAGGAAGCCACGACAGCCAGTCCACCAAAGTATGAACCATTTCCCACCTCATCAGTCCCAATCATAGGAAAATCTTGTCCACTGTTTTCCTCTACAACTTGATAGCCAAAGAAACTGGCGTATTGCTCAGCAGCTTCGCCTTGCAGGAGGACTTTCCCAGAAGTGTAGATGGAAACCGTTGCCTGAGGCAGGCGCAAAAAATAGCGAATATAAGGATTTTTACTAGGACTGAGAGCCTTTTGATACTGACTCAAAAAGCTCTGAATTTTCTGTTCACTTGGTATGAGTGTGATACTTGCCATAGTCTCTATTGTACCATAAAAGCAGGAGAATTGGTAAAAACTGACAAAGTTAGCGAAATTTGGTATAATATCGTGAGGTGAATTTTATGGCAAATCTAAATCGATATAAGTTTACATTCGGGAAAAAGACATTAACCTTGACAACCGAGCATGACAATCTTTTTATGGAGGAAATCGCTAAGGTTGCGACTGAAAAATACCAAGCAATTAAAGAACAAATGCCTGGGGCGGATGATGAAACCATTGCCCTCCTTTTAGCGATTAACAGCCTATCGACGCAGCTTAGTCGTGAGATTGAGTTTGACGATAAGGAGCAGGAGCTTAAAGACCTTAGAAATAAGCTAGTGGCTGTCAAGCAAGAGCAGACCAAGATTGAGGATTCCCTATGATTTCGATCCTTCTCTTACTGGTCCTAGCTTGGGGCTTTTACATCGGCTACCGTAGAGGTTTGGTGCTGCAAGTTTATTATTTCCTCGTGGCAGTGATTTCAGCCTTTATTGCTGGGCAGTTTTATAAATCGCTGGGAGATCAATTTCACTTGCTTGTCCCTTATGCCAATCCTCAGGAAGGGCAGGGTACCTTTTTCTTCCCCTCAGCCCAGCTTTTTCAGCTAGACAAGGTCTTTTATGCGGGGCTGGCCTACCTTCTAGTTTTCGGAATTTGTTACAGTATCGGACGTTTTATCGGTTTGTTCCTACACTTGATTCCGACTAATAAGCTAGGGGGCATCTGGTTTCGTATCGGAGCAGGTGTCTTGTCATTATTGGTAACCTTATTTGTCTTGCAAATGGCTTTGACCATTCTTGCAACTGTACCTATGGCAGCCGTTCAAAATTCACTTGAAAAGAGCGTGGTAGCTAAACACATCATCCAAAGTATCCCTTTTACGACAAACCTTATCAAACAACTTTGGGTGACAAATTTAATCGGATAAAAAGGGCGGGATTTTTCCTAGCCCTTTGTTTACAGATTGGACGGCTAGGTCAAAACCTCTAGTTGCTATAATCTTGTAAACAAATATACAAGGAAAGAATATGAATACAAAAATACTAGAAACCTTAGAATTTAATAAAATCAAGGCCTTGTTTGAACCGCATCTCTTGACAGAACAAGGCCTAGAGGAGCTAAAAGGCTTGGCTCCAACTGCCAAGGTGGATAAGATTAAACAAGCCTTTACAGAGATGAAGGAAATGCAAGCCCTATTTGTGGAGCAACCTCACTTTACCATCCTAGCGACGCGTGAGATTTCAGCTGTCTGCAAGCGTCTGGAGATGGGAGCAGACCTCAATATTGAGGAGTTCCTACTCCTTAAACGGGTCTTACTGGCTAGCAGAGAGTTGCAAAGTTTTTATGCCAATCTTGAAAACATACGCTTGGAGCAGTTGGCGAGATGGTTTGAAAAACTACATGATTTCCCCCACTTGCAAGGGAGTCTTCAATCCCTAAATGATGCAGGATTTATCGAAAATTTCGCCAGCGAAGAACTAGCACGTATCCGTCGGAAAATCCATGATAGCGAGAGTCAGGTCCGAGATGTCTTGCAAGACTTACTTAAACAAAAAGCGCAGATGTTGACGGAAGGCATAATCGCTAGCAGAAATGGCCGTCAAGTCTTACCTGTGAAAAACACTTACCGTAACAAGATTGCAGGTGTTGTCCATGATATCTCTGCTAGTGGGAATACGGTCTATATCGAGCCGCGTGAGGTGGTCAAACTGAGCGAGGAAATCGCTAGTCTACGAGCAGACGAACGATATGAGATGATTCGTATCCTACAGGAGCTCTCGGAACGGGTCCGCCCTCATGCTGCAGAGATTGCTAATGACGCTTGGATTATCGGCCATTTAGACTTAATTCGTGCCAAAGTGCGTTTCATTCAAGAAATGCAAGCAGTTGTTCCTCAACTTTCAGAGAATCAAGAGATTCAACTCCTTCATGTTCGCCATCCTTTGGTCAAAAATGCTGTTGCAAACGATGTACACTTTGGCGAGGAATTAACGGCCATTGTCATTACAGGTCCCAATACAGGTGGGAAGACCATCATGCTCAAAACCTTGGGTTTGAGCCAACTCATGGCCCAGTCAGGCTTGCCCATTTTAGCTGATAAGGGAAGCCGTGTCGGTATTTTCGAAGAAATCTTCGCAGATATCGGGGATGAGCAGTCTATCGAGCAAAGCTTGTCTACCTTCTCCAGCCACATGACCAATATCGTAGATATTCTTGGCAAGGTCAACCAACACTCGCTCTTGTTGCTAGATGAGCTTGGGGCAGGTACCGATCCGCAGGAAGGAGCAGCCCTTGCTATGGCCATTCTGGAGGATCTTCGTCTGCGTCAGGTCAAGACTATGGCGACGACCCACTATCCAGAGCTCAAGGCCTATGGTATTGAGACAGCCTTTGTGCAAAATGCCAGCATGGAGTTTGATACAGCCAGTCTGCGTCCGACCTATCGCTTTATGCAGGGAGTTCCTGGTCGAAGCAATGCCTTTGAAATTGCCAAACGTCTGGGCTTGTCAGATGTCATTGTCGGGGATGCCAGTCAGCAGGTCAATCAAGATAATGACGTCAACCGTATCATTGAACAATTAGAAGAGCAAACGCTTGAAAGCCGTAAACGCTTGGACAATATCCGTGAGGTGGAGCAAGAAAACCTCAAGATGAACCGAGCACTCAAAAAACTCTACAACGAACTCAGTCGTGAAAAGGAGACAGAGCTCAACAAGGCGCGTGAACAGGCTGCCGAGATTGTGGAACTCGCTCTAAGTGAGAGTGACCAGATTCTCAAGAATCTTCACAGTAAGTCTCAACTCAAACCCCATGAAATCATTGAAGCCAAGGCTGAGCTGAAAAAACTGGCTCCTGAAAAAGTCGACTTGTCTAAAAACAAGGTTCTTCAAAAAGCCAAGAAAAAACGAGCTCCAAAGGTGGGAGATGATATCGTGGTTCTCAGTTATGGACAACGTGGAACCTTGACCAATCAGCTTAAGGACAGCCGCTGGGAAGCCCAAGTTGGTTTGATCAAGATGACCTTGGAAGAGAAAGAATTTGACCTTGTTCAGGCCCAACAAGAAGCCCCAGTCAAGAAAAAACAAGTCAATGTCGTCAAACGTGCATCTGGTCGTGGTCCGCAAGCAAGACTGGATCTTCGTGGCAAACGGTACGAAGAAGCCATGAATGAGCTGGACGCCTTTATCGATCAAGCCTTGCTTAATAACATGGCGCAGGTAGACATCATCCATGGTATCGGTACGGGAGTCATCCGTGAGGGCGTTATCAAATACCTACAAAGAAATAAGCATGTTAAGAGTTTCGTCTATGCTCCACAGAATGCTGGCGGTAGTGGCGCAACCATTGTGACCTTTAAAGGATAGAGAGAAGAAGGAGTCAATCTTTCTGAAAAAAAGAAATGAAAACTAAAAATTTTCATAGAAAACATTGACAAAGGCTAACTTTTCTTGTAGAATAATAAAAAATAAAATACCAACACCGAATGAAGTTTAATAGAAATGGAGAAAGGTTTGTTTTCCATGACTGTAAATGGACGGAACTCTGGAGAGACCGTAAAGGCACCGAAGGGGCAAGGCAGGCAACTGCTCAAACTCTCAGGTAAAAGGACAGAGCTAGGATAGACCGCTTTTTGGCATTTATCTAAGCATTCCAGAGTACATGTATCTTGCATGTGCTCTTTCTTTTGGGGTTGAAAAGATAGGAGAAGGATATGTTAGAATTGCTTAAAGCGCTTGATGCTTTCGTTTGGGGGCCTCCCCTTTTAATCTTATTGGTCGGAACGGGTATCTATTTGACCATCCGACTAGGCCTTTTGCAGGTAGCTCGTCTCCCTAGGGCCTTTCAGTTAATTTTCACCAAGGACAAGGGACATGGCGATGTGTCGAGCTTTGCTGCTCTCTGTACAGCTCTAGCCGCCACCGTTGGTACGGGAAATATCATCGGGGTCGCGACAGCCATCAAGGTTGGTGGGCCAGGCGCTCTCTTTTGGATGTGGATGGCTGCCTTCTTTGGGATGGCAACCAAGTATGCCGAAGGTTTACTGGCTATCAAATATCGTAGCAAGGATGCAAATGGAGCTGTAGCTGGAGGACCCATGCACTACATTCTTTTGGGAATGGGAGAAAAGTGGCGACCACTTGCTATCTTCTTTGCCCTGGCTGGTGTATTGGTAGCTCTTCTAGGGATTGGTACCTTTACCCAGGTCAATTCGATTACAGAATCCATTCAAAATACAGCCCAAGTTGATCCAGCTATCACAGCTCTGATTTTATCCATTTTTGTAGGGATTGCCGTCTTTGGTGGACTCAAATCCATTTCAAAGGTTTCGACAGCAGTCGTTCCTTTTATGGCTATTGTCTATATTTTAGGGACTCTTACAGTTATTCTCTTTAATATCGAGAAAATCCCAGCCACACTTGCCCTCATCTTTACTTCAGCCTTTAGTCCAGCTGCTGCCGTAGGTGGTTTTGCAGGTGCCAGCATTCGGATGGCTATCCAGAATGGTGTGGCGCGAGGAGTCTTCTCTAACGAATCTGGTCTTGGTTCAGCTCCGATTGCAGCGGCTGCAGCTAAGACAAATGAACCAGTAGAGCAAGGGTTGATTTCCATGACAGGAACCTTTATTGATACTTTGATTATCTGTACTTTGACTGGTTTAACAATCTTAGTAACTGGTGTTTGGAGCGGTGATTTGAATGGGGTTGCCTTGACCCAGTCAGCCTTTTCAACAGTTTTTTCACATTTTGGTCCTGCCCTTTTGACCATCTTCCTTGTTCTCTTTGCCTTTACGACAATTTTAGGTTGGAACTATTATGGAGAGCGCTGTTTCGAGTTTCTCTTCGGTGTTCGTTTTATCTGGCTTTACCGTGTAGTCTTTGTAGTCATGGTCTTGTTGGGAGGATTTATCGAGTTGGATATGGTTTGGATTATCGCAGACATCGTCAATGCCCTGATGGCTTTACCAAACTTGATTGCCCTCTTAGTCTTGTCGCCAGTCGTCATTGCTGAGACTAAAAAGTATTTTAAACACTAACCCAATCACACTTTTAGTGTGATTTTTTTCATTTCATAGACATTTTCTATCAAGGCGATTGAAAATATATATTATTCAAGGGGAAAATTCTATGATAGACTAAATGACAATAAAATGAAAAGAGGTTTCTTATGACAACATTTACCATCCACACAGTAGAATCAGCACCAGCAGAAGTGAAAGAAGTTCTTGAAACAGTACAAAAAGACAACAATGGCTATATTCCCAACCTAATCGGTCTCTTGGCCAATGCCCCTACCGCCCTTGAAGCCTACCGAACTGTCGGAGCTATTAACCGCCGCAATAGCCTAACCCCAGTTGAGAGAGAAGTGGTGCAAATCACAGCCGCCGTAACCAATGGTTGTGCTTTCTGCGTCGCAGGTCACACAGCCTTTTCAATCAAACAAATCCAGATGAATGATGATCTTCTTCAAGCCCTCCGCAACCGTACTCCAATTGAGACAGATCCAAAACTAGATACTCTAGCCAAGTTTACCTTGGCAGTCATCAATACCAAGGGTCGTGTAGGAGATGAAGCCTTGGCTGAATTCTTAGAAGCCGGCTATACGCAACAAAATGCCTTAGACGTAGTTCTCGGTGTCAGCCTAGCCAGCCTTTGCAACTATGCCAACAACCTAGCCAATACGCCAATCAATCCAGAATTGCAACCTTATGCCTAGTTCGAATCATAAATAAAATGAAGGCTGATTCATCCAGTCTTCATTTTTCTATGCTATTTTAAAGGCTTTTATGCTATACTGATAATAATATGATTAACGGAGGTTGCCATGAAAAAACTCCCCTTGGTATTTTCTGGTTGTTTGTTAGGTTTGGCAGGTGCAGGAAACTTGATTGCGGATACTTGGCCTGTTCTTTCGCACTTATTTAGTTTGACTGGATTGGTCTTATGGATTTTCTTTCTGATTCTTCATCTTTTTAATTGGGAAGAAACCAAGAAAGAATTGACCAAGCCCCCTCTTTTATCTGGTATAGCTACCTTTCCTATGGCGGGGATGATTTTATCGACCTATGTCTTGCGACTAGTTCCGTCTATGCCTATCCTATCCCAGCCTTTGTGGTGGTTTTCTTTTATTTTGGATTTTGCTTTGATCGCTTATTTTTCTCGTCGCTTTCTTGGAGTGGAGGAAAGAGCTAGTGCAACACCAAGCTGGACAGTACTTTATGTGGGCATAGCAGTGGCAGCCTTGACCTATCCAGTCGTTGGCCTGATTCAGATTGCCTACCTAACAGTGACTTTCGGTTTTCTAGCTACTTGTTTGCTCTATCCGTTGATTTACAGTGATTTAAAGAAAAAACCATTGACTCCAGCCCTACTAGGGCAAGAAGGAATCTACTGCGCTCCTTTTTCTTTGCTCTTAGCAGCTCTGGTGCGTATCGGTGGAGTTACTCTTCCGACCTGGGCCTTGTTACTGCTGATGCTTGTCTCTCAGTCTTTTTTCATCTTCGTTTTGACTCGCTTGCCCAATATTTTAAAACAAGGTTTTCAACCAGCATTCTCAGCCTTAACCTTCCCAACCATCATCACAGCTACATCGCTCAAGATGGCTCAGGGAATTTTGAAACTTCCATTTCTGGATTATCTGGTGTTTGCTGAAACGGTTATATGCCTCACTATTTTACTCTTTGTCTTGAGTGGTTATCTGATTTGGTTACGAAAAAAGGTCTAGCTATTATCTAGCTAGGCCTTATTTTTTATGGTTTGATAACTTCAGCTCCACCCATGTATGGACGAAGTGCTTCCGGAATAGTTACAGAACCATCTGCATTTTGGTAGTTTTCAAGAATAGCGGCTACTGTACGTCCAACTGCAAGTCCAGAACCGTTCAAGGTGTGAAGGAGTTTAACCTTACCATCGGCTTCATCACGGTAACGGATTTGAGCACGACGAGCTTGGAAATCTTCAGTATTTGAACAGCTTGAGATTTCACGGTAGGTATTTTGTGCTGGAATCCAAACTTCCAAATCGTAAGTCTTGGCAGCTGAGAAGCCCATATCTCCAGTAGAGAGCGCGACCACACGGTATGGAAGATTAAGCTTTTGAAGAATATTTTCAGCGTTGGCTGTCATTTTTTCTAATTCTTCATAAGATTCTTCTGGTTTGGCAAATTTAACCATTTCAACCTTGTGGAATTGGTGCAAACGAATCAAGCCACGTGTATCACGACCGGCAGAACCCGCTTCAGAACGGAAAGATGGACTCATAGCAGTGAAGTAGATTGGTAGGTCTTTTCCGTCAAGGATTTCATCACGGTAGTAGTTGGTCAGAGGAACTTCAGCGGTCGGAATAAGGACATAGTTGGTGTCACTCAATTCAAAAGTATCTTCCTTAAATTTTGGATATTGACCAGTACCAAACATAGAGTCATGGTTAACCATGTAAGGCGTGATGACTTCTGTGTAGCCTTCCTTGCCATGCTCATCCAACATAAAGTTGTAGATGGCACGTTCCAAACGAGCTCCAAGTCCTTTATAGAAGAGGAAGCGAGCTCCCGTCACTTTTCCACCACGTTCCCAGTCAAGGATACCAAGGTCTTCACCCAGATCCCAGTGAGCTTTTGGTTCGAAGTCAAACTCGCGTGGAGTACCCCAACGACGGACTTCAACGTTGTCATCCTCATCAGCTCCAACAGGAACGCTGTCAGCTGGGATGTTTGGAAGAGTAGTGGTAAATTCTGTCAATTTAGCATCGATTTCTGCCAATTCAGCATCGAGAGATTTTACTTCAGCAGAGAGAGCTTGCATAGCAGCAATCTTGTCATCAGCATTTTCCTTATTGCGCTTGGCTTGAGCAATCTCTGCAGAAACTGTGTTACGTTCTGCCTTGAGGTTTTCGACCTTGACCAAGATATCACGACGTTTAGCGTCGATTTCTTTCATCTCGTTAAGGATAGCAGCATCTACACCACGTGTAGCTAGTTTTTCAGCGACAGCATCAAAGTCTGTACGAATACGTTTGATATCTAACATAAGAACTCCTTTATGAAAAAAGCACACCTAACAAAGCGTTGGAGTGGCAGGGCCACGGTTCCATCCAACTTCACAGGTGTGCACTTGATTCTGTATTTAATTGTTGATAACGGTAGAATTTCACCTATCCCTCCTATCTGCTCGCAGCACCCGCAGACTTTCTGAAAGAAGAGGATAACCTACTTATCCGTTGCTATGATTATACTAAAGTTTCTACTTTTTTGCAAATAGATTTTTAAATTTTTGTCCAATGGTCTGGAGCAGAGTCGGAAGTTTCACGACCTTGTCGTTTCCTAATTTTTCCCGAGCGATTTTGAGGATAGCTCCAGAGTCTTTTGAGGCAAAGAGGAATTTACCTTGATCGGTGAAGACTTCAAAGTGACGGCTGATTTTACGGCCATTTACGTTGGCTCCGATTTGCTGAATGCTGGACCAGGGAATCTGGATATATTGTTCGACATTGACATCAGGATAAAACTCCAAGGCTTGATCCCCGACTAGAAATTTTCCAACCTTTCCAGAGATAGAGAGGTAAGATGTTCCAGTGGTTTGGAGGTCAATGACTTTATTGAGTGATTGGGCCATGATTAGTCTTCCTTACTTTCACCGAAAAAGGCCTGATAGAGAGCCTTGATAGCGGCTTTTTCTTGCTCTTTATTGACAACAAACATGATGGAAACTTCACTTGAACCTTGGGACATCATCTGGATGTTGATCTTGTTTTCTGATAGGGCACGTGTCGCGGTAGCTGTTACACCGATGTGACTCTTCATTTTTTCTCCGACAATCATAATGATTGAAAGGTCATGTTCGATTTCAGCATGGTCCACTTCAGCCTTTTGAACGAGTTGACGCAGAATTTCTTCTTCCTTGATAGGAGTCAATTCGCGGGAACGGAGGATGATTGAAAGATCATCGATACCTGTTGGCATGTGTTCCCAACCGATGTTAAGATCTTCAAGGATTTGCAGAACCTTGCGACCAAATCCAACTTCACGGTTCATGAGGTATTTCGACATGTTGATGCTGACAAAGCCAGAATCACCAGCGATTCCAACGACTGGGAATTTATCACTGCTATGCTTTAGAACGATACGAGTACCCGGATGGTCAGGGTTATTGGTATTTTTGATAACGAGAGGAATTTTTCCACGGTAGGCAGGGAGCAGAGCTTCATCGTGAAGAACTGAGAAACCTGCATAAGCCAATTCCCGCATTTCACGGTAGGTTAATTCAGGAATAGAGTGTGGTTGGTGGATAATTCCAGGATGGGCAGCAAAGATACCGTCTACGTCCGTAAAGTTTTCATAGAGATCAGCCTTAACACCTGCAGCGATGATGGAACCAGTTATGTCGGATCCACCACGGGAGAAGGTACAGATTTGATTTTCCTTAGTGACCCCAAAGAAACCAGGAATAACAAGGACTTCGTTGCTGTCAGCCAAGCCTTCAATCTTGTCATAGCTAGATGGGATGATACGTGCGTTTCCTGGTTCACTTGTTACAACGATTCCAGCTTCTCTTGGGTGAACATAGCGTGCATCGACGCCGTTTTGGTTAAAGTAGGCTGCAATAAGTTTGGCGTTGTTGTTTTCTCCAGCCGCAAGGAAGGTGTCATAGAGAAAGTCATTTTCCTCAATAGGAAGAGTCGCTAAGGCACGGATGCTTTTAGAAATTTTTTCTAGAACTGATGGTTTTAAGCCTAGTTCGCTCACCATAGCCGCATAGCGATCGATGATCCAGTTTTGGCTCTTGCTGATATCATTTCCCGCTACATAGTCACGATAGTATTTGATCAAGGCATCGGTTACCTTGGTATCTTCAGCATTGCGTTTACCCGGTGCAGAAACGACTACAAAACGGCGTTCTTTATCACTTTTAACGATGTTTAAAACTTTTTCTAACTGACTAGCAGAGGCAAGAGAGCTTCCGCCAAACTTTACAACTTTCATAGGGACTCCTCAAGTAAGTATTTTATACGATTATAGCAGAAAGAGGGGCTTTTTTCAATGAAGAAAATAGTATCGTCTTTAGGATAACGTGAGCGTTTTGATCAGCCGAGACACTTTCGATTGGTTTTCTCTTGCCTCTTTATCTAAAAAAAGGTATACTTTGACAATAAAATAATTTTATCACCTTATAAAAGGAGAAGCTATGAATCATATCTTATATCAGATCCTAGATGATCTTGCTATCATCACTTTGAATCGTCCCGAGGTGGCAAATGGTTTCCATATCCCAATGTGTGAGGAGATTTTAGAAGCTTTAACTCTAGCAGAGCAGGATCAAGCTGTTCAGTTTATCTTGATTAATGCTAATGGGAAGGTCTTTTCAGTTGGGGGAGACTTGGTTGAGATGAAGCGTGCAGTGGATGAGGATGATATCCCTTCTTTGAATAAGATTGCAGAATTAGTCAATACAATTTCCTATAAAATTAAGCAGATCCCTAAACCTGTTTTGATGGAGGTAGATGGAGCGGTTGCTGGTGCTGCAGCCAATATGGCAGTAGCAGTCGATTTTTGCTTGGCGACTGATAAGGCAAAATTCATCCAAGCCTTTGTTGGAGTTGGATTGGCGCCAGACGCTGGTGGAATCCATCTCTTGAGTCGTAGTATCGGGGTAACACGAGCTGCGCAACTTGCCATGACAGGGGAAGCCTTGACCGCGGAAAAAGCACTGGAATGGGGTGTGGTATACCGTGTTTGTGAGGCTGATAAATTAGAAAAAACTAGAGAACAAGTTCTGAAGAAATTAAGACGAGGCTCAGCAAACTCATACGCAGCCATTAAAAAGTTGGTTTGGGAAAGCCAATTTAAGGATTGGCAGAATTATGCTGAATTGGAATTGAAACTGCAAGAATCTTTGTCTTTGACTGAAGATTTTAAAGAAGGGGTTCGAGCACATTCTGAAAGAAGACGACCAAAATTTTCAGGAAAATAAAAAAATACTTGCACAATTCTTTGAAGTTTGATATACTTTTTGTGTCAAATGTTTTGAATGCAAAAGTTTTTTTTGAGAAGGAGGGAAAGCTTTGGACTACCAACAAGTGAATGAGTATTTAACATCTATTTTTAATAATGTCCTTGTGATTGAGGAGGTTAGCTTACGAGGTAGTCGTTTCAAAGACATCTCCATCAAAGAAATGCACACGATTGATGTGATTGGCAAGTTCCCAGAGGCGACACCAAGTAAGGTTTCTAAAGAACTGATGGTCACTCTTGGAACTGTTACGACCAGCTTGAATAATCTCGAAAGAAAAGGTTATGTTGAGCGCATTCGTTCTGATCAGGATCGTCGTGTGGTCTATCTGCATTTGACAAAGAAAGGTCGTTTGGTTCACCGCCTTCATAAACGTTTCCACAAGGCCATGGTCGAGAAAATTATCGATGGTATGAGTTCTGAAGAAATAGAAGTGATGGGCAGGGGCTTGACTAACCTTTATCAATTTTTGGAGGATTTGAAATAATGGCTTTTGCAAAAATAAGCCAGGTTGCTCATTATGTTCCAGAGCAAGTGGTCACTAATCATGACTTAGCCCAAATCATGGACACAAGCGATGAGTGGATTTCAAGTCGGACAGGAATTAAACAGAGACATATCTCAAAAACGGAGTCTACAAGTGACTTGGCGACAGAAGTTGCTAAGAGTTTGCTGGCTAAAGGGAGCTTAACAGCGGATCAGATTGATTTTATCATTGTAGCGACGATTACTCCTGATTCGATGATGCCTTCTACGGCAGCTCGGGTTCAGGCAAATATCGGAGCGCATAGAGCTTTCGCCTTTGATCTGACGGCAGCTTGCAGTGGCTTTGTATTTGCTCTCTCGACTGCTGAGAAGTTTCTGACAGCTGGACAGTTCCAAAAAGGGATTGTTATCGGAGCTGAGACCTTGTCTAAGGCGGTTGATTGGTCTGATCGTTCGACAGCCGTTCTCTTTGGGGATGGTGCTGGTGGAGTTCTCTTAGAAGCGAGTGATACACGGCACTTCCTTGTGGAAAGTCTCTATACGGATGGCTCTCGGAGCGAGTGTTTGACCTATGGCCAAATGGCTTTGGCTTCGCCTTTCTCAGATCAAGAGGCAGTTCCTGCTTTTTTGAAAATGGATGGACGAGCAGTTTTTGATTTTGCAAATCGTGATGTTGCTAGATCGATCAAAGAAACCATTGAAAATGGTCCAATCGCAGCATCGGAATTGGATTATCTCTTGCTTCATCAGGCAAATATCCGCATTTTGGATAAGATGGCTAAGAAGATCGGCGTAGACCGAGACAAGCTTCCTGCCAATATGATGGAGTATGGAAATACCAGTGCGGCAAGTATCCCGATTTTGCTCTCAGAGTGTGTGGAGAATGGCAAGATTCGTTTAGATGGTAGCCAGACGATTCTCCTATCAGGCTTCGGTGGAGGTTTGACATGGGGCACACTCATTCTTACAATCTAGGTAATCATGTGGTAAACACATAGTTATAAATTTTATATATTTTAAAGGAGTCCTATCATGGCAGTATTTGAAAAAGTACAAGAAATTATCGTTGAAGAACTTGGGAAAGACGCATCAGAAGTAACACTTGAATCTACTTTTGATGATTTGGATGCAGATTCATTGGACTTGTTCCAAGTAATCTCTGAAATCGAAGATGCTTTCGATATCCAAATCGAAGCAGAAGATAACTTGAAAACAGTTGGTGACTTGGTTGCCTACGTTGAAGAGCAAACAAAATAATTAACATATTACTAGAAGGAGTAGGGGAGACCCGCTCCCTCTTGTTTAGGTAATAGTTTGAGACTCAAATGATAAACTCATCGAACTATTACGTAAGCAAGGAATGATGGAGGCACTATGAAAACACGTATTACAGAATTATTGAACATTGATTATCCTATTTTTCAAGGAGGAATGGCCTGGGTTGCGGATGGTGACTTAGCTGGTGCGGTATCAAAAGCTGGCGGTTTGGGGATCATCGGTGGTGGGAATGCACCTAAAGAGGTCGTAAAGGCTAATATCGATAAAATCAAATCACTTACGGATAAACCTTTTGGTGTCAACATCATGCTCTTGTCACCTTTTGTAGAAGACATCGTTGATCTCGTGATAGAAGAAGGGGTCAAGGTGGTTACAACTGGTGCAGGAAATCCAAGTAAATACATGGCTCGTTTTCATGATGCAGGAATTACAGTGATTCCTGTTGTACCAAGTGTGGCTTTGGCTAAACGGATGGAAAAAATCGGAGCAGATGCCGTCATTGCTGAAGGAATGGAAGCTGGTGGACATATTGGTAAATTAACAACTATGACCTTGGTTCGTCAGGTTGCTGCAGCTGTTTCGATTCCAGTTATCGCAGCTGGAGGAATTGCGGACGGTGAAGGTGTCGCTGCAGGCTTTATGCTTGGTGCTGAGGCCGTTCAAGTTGGTACACGTTTCGTAGTAGCTAAGGAATCTAACGCCCATCCAAAATACAAGGAAAAAATCCTCAAAGCGCGTGATATCGATACGACAATTTCCGCTCAACACTTTGGACATGCTGTTCGCGCTATTAAAAATCAGTTGACACGTGACTTTGAGCAGGCTGAAAAAGATGCCTTTAAACAAGAGAATCCAGATTTAGAAATCTTTGAACAAATGGGAGCTGGTGCGCTTGCTAAAGCCGTTGTTCATGGAGATGTAGAAGGTGGATCTGTCATGGCAGGTCAGATCGCTGGTTTGGTTTCTAAAGAGGAAACTGTCGAAGAAATCCTAAAAGATCTATACTATGGCGCAGCCAAGAAAATTCAAGAAGAAGCCTCTCGTTGGGCAGGAGTTGTAAGAAATGACTAAAACAGCCTTTCTATTTGCGGGTCAAGGTGCTCAGTATCTAGGGATGGGGCGTGATCTCTATGATCACTATCCTATCGTCAAGGACACCATTGACCAAGCCAGTCAGGTTTTGGGGTATGACCTTCGTGACTTGATTGATAAGGAAGAAACCAAGTTAAACCAGACTCGCTATACGCAACCAGCTATTTTAGCGACTTCGGTTGCTATTTACCGACTATTGAAAGAAAAGGGCTACCAGCCAGATATGGTAGCAGGATTGTCTCTTGGGGAATATTCTGCTCTTGTAGCAAGTGGTGCCTTGGACTTTGAGGATGCAGTTGCTTTGGTTGCTAAGCGTGGTGCTTATATGGAAGAGGCTGCACCTGCAGGTTCTGGAAAGATGGTTGCAGTCCTTAATACCCCAGTTGAAGTGATCGAGGAAGCTTGTGAAGCAGCCTCTAAAGTTGGAGTAGTGACTCCAGCCAACTACAACACCCCAAGCCAAATCGTCATTGGTGGAGAGGTGGCTGCGGTTGACCGCGCAGTTGAACTCTTGCAGGAAGCAGGAGCCAAACGATTGATCCCTTTAAATGTATCTGGTCCTTTCCATACAGCCCTTCTTGAGCCAGCCAGTCAGCAACTAGCTGGAGCTCTTGAGGGAGTGAGTTTCTCTGATTTTACTTGCCCACTAATCGGCAATACGGAAGCTGCTGTTATGGAAAAAGATCGAATCCAAGAGCTTTTGACGCGTCAGGTGAAAGAACCTGTTCGTTTTTATGAAAGTATTGCTGTGATGCAGGATGCTGGGGTAACCAACTTTATTGAAATTGGTCCTGGTAAGGTCCTATCAGGCTTTGTCAAAAAAATCGATAAAACAGCTAAGCTATCCAACGTTGAAGATCAAGCAAGCTTGGATGCTTTGTTAGGAAACTAATGATCCCTTCTCCCACAAAATACAACAGGAAACAGGAGAGATAGAATGCAACTTACAAACAAAAATGTCTTTGTAACAGGTTCAAGTCGTGGTATCGGACTTGCCATTGCTCACAAATTTGCCCAACTAGGCGCTAATGTAGTTTTGAATAGTCGCGGAGCAATCTCAGAAGAATTGCTGGCTGAGTTTTCAAACTACGGTGTCAAAGTAGTACCGATATCAGGTGATGTTTCAGACTTTGCAGATGCCAAGCGTATGATAGATCAAGCGATTGCAGAACTCGGTTCTGTCGATGTCTTAGTCAACAATGCTGGGATCACTCAAGATACGCTTATGCTCAAGATGACCGAAGAAGACTTTGAAAAAGTGATTAAGATCAACTTGACAGGTGCCTTCAACATGACGCAAGCAGTCTTGAAACAGATGATCAAGGAACGTGAAGGTGCGATCATCAACATGTCTAGTGTGGTCGGTTTGATGGGAAATATTGGACAAGCCAACTATGCAGCTTCTAAAGCAGGTTTGATTGGTTTTACCAAGTCAGTTGCACGTGAGGTTGCCAATCGCAACGTACGCGTAAATGCTCTTGCACCAGGGATGATCGAGTCAGATATGACTGCTGTTTTATCTGATAAGGTCAAGGAAGCGACATTGGCCCAAATCCCAATGAAACATTTTGGTCAAGCAGAACATATCGCAGATGCAACAGTGTTCCTGGCTGGACAAGATTATTTGACTGGACAAGTTCTCGCCGTTGATGGCGGACTTAGCATGTAAAAAATAAGGAAAGATATAGGTAAGACAGATGAAACTAAATCGAGTTGTAGTAACAGGTTACGGATTGACCTCTCCTATCGGAAATACTCCAGAAGAATTTTGGAACAGTTTGCAAACCGGGAAGATTGGAATTGGAGAAATCACTAAGTTTGACCACAGCGAATTTGCTGTGCACAATGCGGCAGAAGTTCAAGATTTCCCATTTGATAAATACTTTGTCAAAAAAGATACCAATCGTTTTGACAACTATTCTTTGTATGCCTTGTATGCGGCTCAAGAAGCGGTGACAAATGCAAATCTTGATGTAGAAGCAATCGATAAGGATCGCTTTGGTGTCATCGTGGCTTCTGGTATTGGGGGAATTAAAGAAATCGAAGATCAGGTTATCCGTCTTCATGAAAAAGGTCCAAAACGCGTTAAACCAATGACACTTCCAAAAGCCTTGCCAAATATGGCTTCAGGAAATGTTGCGATGCGTTTCGGAGCAAACGGTATCTGTAAATCAATCAATACAGCCTGTGCCTCATCAAACGATGCCATTGGGGATGCCTTCCGCTCTATCAAGTTTGGTTTCCAAGATGTCATGTTAGTTGGAGGATCAGAAGCTTCTATCACTCCATTTGCTATCGCTGGTTTCCAAGCTCTGACAGCTCTTTCTACGACAGAAGATCCTACCCGTGCTTCTATTCCATTTGACAAAGATCGTAATGGTTTTGTAATGGGAGAAGGATCAGGAATGTTGGTTCTTGAGAGTCTTGAACATGCTGAAAAACGTGGCGCAACTATCTTGGCTGAAGTAGTTGGTTATGGAAATACCTGTGATGCTTACCATATGACTTCACCTCATCCAGAAGGTCAAGGTGCGATTAAGGCGATTAAACTGGCTTTGGAAGAAGCAGAAATTTCTCCAGAGCAAGTAGCTTACGTCAACGCCCACGGAACTTCAACTCCTGCTAATGAAAAAGGAGAAAGTGGTGCTATCGTAGCTGTCCTTGGTAAAGAAGTACCTGTATCTTCAACCAAGTCCTTTACAGGACACTTGCTTGGTGCTGCAGGAGCGGTAGAAGCAATCGCTACAATCGAAGCAATGCGCCATAACTTCGTGCCAAAAACAGCTGGAACAAGCGAGTTGTCAGACTATATCGAAGCGAATGTCGTTTATGGACAAGGCTTGGAGCAAGAAATCCCTTATGCTATTTCAAACACTTTTGGTTTTGGTGGACACAATGCGGTTCTTGCTTTCAAACGTTGGGAGAATAAATAATTATGAATTTAAATGAGATCAAGGACTTGATGGCTCAATTTGACCAATCAAGTTTGAGAGAATTTTCTTATAAAAACGGAGCGGACGAATTGCAGTTCAGTAAGAATGAAGCAAGAATGGCTTCTGAAGCACCAGCTCAAGTTGTTCCAGCGCCAGCTGCAGTGGTTGCAAGTCCAGTAGTTTCTACCCCTTCAACTCCAGTAGAGAGTGCAGTGGAAGAAGCTCCAGTACCAGCTGAAACGACGGTTGCTCCGGAGGGTGATGTTGTTGAGAGCCCACTTGTAGGGGTGGCTTACTTGGCTGCTGGACCAGATAAACCTGCCTTCGTCACAGTTGGAGACAGTGTTAAAAAAGGCCAGACTTTGGTGATCATCGAAGCCATGAAGGTCATGAATGAGATTCCTGCACCTAAGGATGGTGTGGTGACAGAAATTCTCGTTTCAAATGAAGAAATGGTTGAGTTCGGTAAAGGATTGGTACGTATCAAATGATCGATATTCAAGGAATCAAAGAAGCTCTACCCCATCGCTACCCTATGCTCCTAGTGGACCGTGTCTTGGAAGTGAGCGAGGATACCATTGTTGCCATTAAAAATGTGACTATCAACGAACCTTTCTTCAATGGTCATTTTCCTCAATACCCAGTCATGCCAGGTGTTCTTATCATGGAGGCCTTGGCTCAGACTGCTGGTGTCTTGGAATTGTCCAAACCTGAAAATAAAGGGAAACTGGTCTTCTATGCTGGCATGGATAAGGTTAAGTTCAAGAAGCAAGTTGTACCAGGTGACCAATTAGTTATGACGGCTACTTTTGTCAAACGTCGTGGTACGATCGCTGTGGTTGAAGCAAAGGCTGAAGTAGATGGTAAGCTTGCAGCGAGTGGTACTCTTACCTTTGCAATTGGAAACTAAGGAGGTTCTCCATGTTTCGTAAAATTTTGATTGCCAACCGTGGTGAGATTGCGGTTCGCATTATTCGAGCTGCGCGTGAATTGGGCATTGCAACCGTAGCAGTCTATTCAACTGCTGATAAGGAAGCTCTTCACACACTCCTAGCGGATGAAGCTATCTGTATTGGACCTGGTAAGGCGACAGAATCTTATCTCAATATCAACGCTATTTTGTCTGCTGCAGTCTTGACAGAAGCAGAAGCCATCCACCCAGGTTTTGGTTTTCTTAGCGAAAACTCCAAGTTTGCTACGATGTGTGATGAAGTGGGGATTAAGTTCATCGGTCCTTCTGGGGCAGTAATGGATACCATGGGAGATAAGATCAATGCGCGTGAGCAAATGATCAAGGCTGGGGTTCCAGTTATCCCAGGATCTGATGGTGAAGTTCACACGGCTGAAGAAGCGCTTGCAGTTGCAGAAAAAATTGGCTATCCAGTCATGCTTAAGGCATCAGCAGGTGGTGGTGGAAAAGGGATTCGTAAGGTTGAAAAGGCAGAAGACTTGGTCGCAGCCTTTGAGACAGCATCCAGTGAAGCCAAGGCCAATTTTGGAAATGGCGCTATGTATCTTGAGCGTGTGATTTATCCAGCTCGTCATATCGAAGTTCAGATTCTTGCGGACCAAGAGGGTCATGTTGTCCATCTTGGTGAACGGGACTGTTCACTTCAACGGAATAACCAAAAGGTCTTAGAAGAAAGCCCATCCATTGCGATTGGCAAAACCCTTCGTCATGAAATTGGTGCTGCAGCCGTTCGTGCAGCAGAGTCTGTAGGCTATGAAAATGCAGGGACGATTGAATTTCTTCTCGATGAAGCGAGTGGCAATTTCTACTTCATGGAAATGAATACTCGTGTGCAAGTTGAACACCCAGTCACAGAGTTTGTTTCAGGTGTTGATATCGTAAAAGAGCAGATTCGCATTGCTGCCGGTCAACCTTTACCTTTCAAACAAGAAGATATCGTCCTACGAGGTCATGCTATCGAGTGCCGGATCAATGCGGAAAATCCAGCATTTAACTTTGCTCCAAGCCCAGGTAAAATTACCAATCTCTATCTACCAAGTGGTGGAGTTGGCTTGCGCGTGGACTCAGCAGTTTATCCAGGTTATACCATCCCTCCTTACTATGATAGTATGATTGCTAAAATCATCGTTCATGGGGAGAATCGTTTTGATGCTCTTATGAAGATGCAACGGGCACTTTATGAACTTGATATTGAAGGAGTGCAAACCAATGCAGACTTCCAGTTGGATCTGATTTCAGACCGCCGAGTTATCGCTGGTGATTACGATACTTCCTTCTTGATGGAAACTTTCTTGCCACAATACCAAGAAAAAGAATAGACTTTCAAACAGTATGAGAACTAAAAGGGGGAGTTATGGCTCTATTTAGTAAAAAGGATAAGTATATTCGGATCAATCCTAATCGTTCCGTAAGGCAGAAACCACAAGCCAAGCCTGAGGTTCCGGATGAACTCTTTTCCAAGTGTCCTGGATGTAAACATATCATCTACCAAAAGGATCTTGGGAGCGAACGAATTTGTCCCCATTGTAGCTATACTTTCCGTATTTCAGCTCAGGAACGCTTGGATTTGACGATTGATTCTGGTAGCTTTGTGGAGATGTTTACGGGTATTGAAACTCAAGATCCATTAAACTTTCCTGGCTACCAGAAAAAACTAGTTACTATGCGTGAAAAGACAGGTTTGGATGAAGCAGTACTGACTGGTACAGCTAGCATCAAGGGACAAAAAGTTGCCCTTGGGATCATGGATTCAAACTTTATCATGGCTTCTATGGGAACCATTGTGGGTGAAAAAATCACGCGCCTGTTTGAGTATGCAACGATAGAAAACTTGCCAGTCGTTCTCTTCACAGCTTCTGGTGGAGCCCGTATGCAAGAAGGAATCATGAGCTTGATGCAGATGGCTAAGATTTCTGCAGCAGTTCAACGTCATTCCAAGGCAGGACTTTTTTACCTGACTATTTTGACGGATCCGACAACAGGCGGAGTGACAGCTTCTTTTGCTATGGAAGGTGACATTATCCTAGCAGAGCCCCAGAGTTTAGTTGGTTTTGCTGGGCGTCGTGTTATCGAAAATACAGTTCGTGAGACCTTGCCGGATGACTTCCAAAAGGCAGAATTTCTGCTTGAACATGGATTTGTTGATGCAATTGTCAAACGGAGAGAATTGCCTGAAACAATTGCTAAATTAGTAAGATTGCATGGAGGAAGTCGCGGATGAATATTGCAAAAATAGTCAGAGAGGCACGCGAGCAGAGTCGCTTGACAGCCCTTGATTTTGCCAATGGAATCTTCGATGAATTTATCGAATTGCATGGAGATCGCTCTTTCCGAGACGATGGTGCGGTCATTGGTGGAATTGGCTGGTTAGGTGAACAGGCAGTAACTGTCGTTGGTATCCAAAAGGGAAAAAGTCTTCATGATAACCTCAAACGAAATTTTGGGCAACCTCATCCAGAAGGCTATCGCAAGGCCTTGCGCTTGATGAAACAGGCGGAAAAGTTTGGCCGTCCAGTTGTGACCTTTATCAATACGGCGGGTGCTTACCCAGGTGTTGGAGCTGAGGAACGTGGACAAGGTGAAGCAATTGCTCGAAACCTGATGGAAATGAGTGACCTCAAGGTTCCAATCATCGCGATTATTATTGGTGAAGGAGGATCTGGAGGTGCATTAGCACTAGCCGTAGCTGACCGTGTCTGGATGTTAGAGAACTCAATCTATGCAGTACTTAGCCCTGAAGGCTTTGCCTCTATCCTTTGGAAGGATGGGAGTCGTGCTATGGAAGCAGCGGAATTGATGAAAATCACTTCACACGAACTCCTAGAAATGGGAATCGTAGATAAGGTAATCTCAGAAGCAGGCCTCTCCAGTAAAGAGCTACAATCTCGTGTTAAAAATGAATTGCGTGCAGAACTAGATAGGTTGCAAGAACTACCACTCGACCAACTTATTGAAGAACGTTACCAACGCTTTAGAAAATACTAAGAATGACTAAATGAGACTAGAAAGGTCTCATTTTTTTATAGAAAATACCATTCAGGTTGAAAAATTGACAGTTGAGGAGATGGACTATAAAATAGATAAAAATGAAGTATACTGTAGATGTGAGCCTACAACAATATTTTAAGAAGGTTCTTGCAATGACAGGTACAGAAACATTTACAGTTCTTTCATCTGAAGACTTAGAGCAAACTTCAGGTAGTCTTGCTGTTTGGGAGGATGGATATGGTAGATGCTTATATTATAGAGAATTTGCTCCCTATATGGGGCAAGGGGCACTTAATTCTTATAGAGATGCTTGGAAGTACGGCTTCCGAGCAGGATAATCTTTCAAAAAAAGTACGATGAGAAACATAAAGAAACTAAGACAGTTTGGAATATTTTTGCTTATTATTTTACTATCTACCTATTTACCACAAACAATTGGATTGTATGTGACGATCATTTTAGGGTTAGGCGCTGATGTCTATTCTCTTATTTTAACAATAGGATTAGTAGGAATTTGCCTTCTATTAATTTGGTGGTTAAAAAAGCAAAAGATGCTCTTTATCTTTGAGAAAAAGAGCTGGAACTGGTCATTTGCCTTCTACTTATTTGCAACTTATGTGGTTTATCAGATTCTCGGTAATTTTTGGACACGCTATGCTCATTTGATTAATGCTAGGAATATTCATGATGAGTATTTTACCGTGGTTCTTTCAAATGGACAACCAACTTTTCTATCTACAGTTCTTAGTTTTATCTTAACAGTCGTTATTGGTCCTATTTTGGAAGAGAAGCTTGATCGTGGGTATTTTATGAACACCTTCTTTCCTAAGTCAAAGTACTATTTAGATGTCATCTTATCAGGCCTTATCTTTGGCTTAGTCATTTGATACTATCTCACCGAGACCCAATTAGTTTATTATATTATAGTCTGATTGGTTTCTTTTTCGCTCTTGTCTATCGTTCTACAGACAATCTTAGATTAACGATTTTCTGTCATAGTTTTTTTAACTTTCTCAATCATACCAAACCCATCTGGATATTTGTTTATAATTATATCTATTATCATTTTTTTAGATAGTGGAGGCAAAGAAAAAAGTGTTTGATATTTGTCAAACACTTTTTCTATTTACTGTTCTTCTGTTACAAACTGGCTGAGCAGTCCATTGATAAAACGGGCAGATTTTTGATCTGAGAAGTCCTTTGCAAGCTCGATAGCTTCGTTAACAGCAACCAACTGTGGAGTGTCAAATGAAGTGATTTCAAAAACTCCCAAGCGAAGGAGGTTTCTCTCTACGAGTGTTAAACGCTCGATGGTCCAACCTGCTTTTAGATGTTGTGTGATTTGCTTGTCTAGATCTTCCTTTTTAGTTTGAACACCAGAAACGAGCTCTGTCAAAAAGGTTGGAAGTTGCACATCTGTATCTTCACGATCGTGTGTGTAGGCGAAACGACAAGCAGTTTCGACATCTGTACCGAACTCAAGGCTCATGAGAGCTTGAAAAGCGCATTTACGGAGCTCACGTCTAGATTCTAATAGTGGACTAGTCATTGAGGAAGTCCTCATCAAACAAGTCTTTCAAGTCTGGTTTTGGTGTTTTATCTGGAACGATACCTGCAACGTGGATATTGATAGCAGCGAGTTCTACATCAGCCATATTGCGGACTGCATCTTTGACAGCTTTTTGGATAGCAACAGCTACCTTAGGAACTTTTACTCCGTACTCAAGGTAGAGGTAGATATCTGCTGTGAGTTCTTCGTCCACGTTTTTAAGATAAACACCGCGGCCGAGCGAAAGTTTTGAAAGGGTGTCAGATACTGATTTGTTTGAAAAAGAGTGTACACCCTCTACTTTTGCTGTAGCAATAGCAATGATTTTTTCAAGTACACGTGGGGCGATAACGATTTCGCCAAGTTGTTCTTCAATTCCCATAGAATGACCTCTTTCTAGAGATTAGGCACGAGAAACGTAAGTTCCTTCTGCAGTGTTGATAACGAGTTTTTGTCCTGCTTCGATGAAGTCTGGAACGTTTACGACAAGTCCAGTTTCCATAGTTGCTGGTTTACCAGAACCTGTAACAGTAGCACCTTTGATAGATGGTTGAGTTTCTGCAACTGTCAATTCAACAGTAGTTGGTACAGTTACACCGATTACTTCAGTTCCGTAGAATTGGATCTTCACATCAGAGTTTTCAAGGATGTAAAGCAATTCGTTTTCAACGTTGACTACAGGGATTTCGTATTGGTCGTAAGTTTCTGTATTCATGAAGTAAGCTGTGTCATCCATTTTGTACAAGTATTGAGCTGGGACAGTCTCGATGATGGCTTGTTCAAATTTTTCCTCTGGACGATAGCTTGTGTCAAATGTAGAACCAGTACGGACATCACGCAATTTCATACGCATGATCGTGTTTCCTTTACCTGGTTTGTGGTGGCTAGCTTCCAAAACGCGGATCAATTTTCCGTCAGCTGTTTCAAAGGTCATACCAGCTTTTAATTTACTTGCTTCAATCATGTTTTTACCTCTTTAATTAATATTATTACTCTTCATTTTACCATAAAATACTCTGGAAATAAAGCCAAAATAGTTATTGGGAGTTGGTAGAGAAGAAAAAACCAACCTTAGGGCTGGTTTTGTTCTGTCTAGTTTTCTTTCAACTTGGCCAATTCCTGGGCGAGTAGTTTAAGGGCAATTTGTGGATTGGCTTGGCCTTTGGTTGCCTTCATAAGGAATCCTGTGAAGGCCTTGTCTGCGTTGCGTTTACCGGACTTGAAGTCGGCAACGGCTGCTTCATTATCTGCAAAGACTTGATGAATGATTGGAATCAGAATATTTGGATCTGAGATTTGTACCAAGCCCGCTTTTTCCACGTATTCACGCGCGCCACCGCCATTTTTAGCTAGGTGGACAAAGACTTTCTTGGCGATCTTAGAAGAGATAGTGCCGTCTTCGATGATGGCAATCATTTCTACCAAGTTTTCTGGTGTCAATTCGATTTGTTCTAGTGTTTTGCCTTCGGCGTTCAAGAACTGAGCGACTTCCCCTTGGAGCCAGTTAGAAACTTGTTTAGCATCGCCACCGAGGGCAACAGCTTTTTCAAAGAAGTCAGAAGTGACTTTGTTTGTCGTCAACTGGCTAGCATCGTAGTCTGACAAGCCAAGCTCAGATACGTAGCGCGCACGGCGTTCTTTTGGAAATTCTGGCAATTCTGTTCGCATTTCCTCAATCCACTCATCTGAGATTTCAAAGAGTGGTAGGTCTGGTTCTGGGAAGTAGCGGTAGTCTGCAGCACCTTCTTTGACACGCATGAGGATGGTTGCCTTGTTAGCTTCATCGTAACGGCGTGTTTCTTGGCGGATTTGACCACCTGAGCGAAGGATTTCAGCTTGGCGTTGGACTTCGTACTCAAGACCTTTGCGGACATTTGAGAAGGAGTTGAGGTTTTTTAACTCAGTCTTGGTACCGAATTTTTCTTGTCCATAAGGACGAAGGGAGATGTTGGCATCCACACGCATCGAACCTTCTTCCATCTTAACGTCAGAAATGCCAGCGTACTGGATGACTTCCTTGAGGGCTGTTAGATAAGCATAGGCTTCTTCTGGGGAACGCATGTCGGCTTCAGATACAATCTCAATCAATGGCACCCCTTGACGGTTGAGGTCGACATAAGAATAGCCATCTGTACCGTGGGTGTTTTTACCAGCGTCTTCTTCTAGGTGGGCGCGTTCGATACCGATTTTCTTGGTCGTACCGTCTTCTAGCTCGACTTCAATCCAGCCGTTATAGCCGATTGGCTCATCAAACTGAGAAATTTGATAGGCTTTGGGATTATCAGGATAGAAGTAATTCTTGCGGTCAAAGTGCATCTTCTTGTGGATGTCCATGTTGAGGGCAAGAGCAGCCTTGATACCGGCATCGACAACACCTTTATTGAGAACTGGCAGAACACCTGGGAAAGACCAGTCAATCACGTTGGTGTTGGCATTTTGGTCATTTCCAAAGTGGGCAGAAGTTGGTGAGAAGATTTTTGAATTGGTGTTGAGCTCTACGTGGACTTCAAGTCCAATGACTGTTTCAAAGTTCATTAGTTGTCACCTCCAAAAATCACGGGTTGTTGTTTGTGGTAGTCTGTTGTTGCTTCAAAAGCAGCAGCAGCTTGGTAAATGGTTTCCTCAGAGTATTTAGGACCGATCAATTGGAGACCGACAGGTAGACCTTGAGCAAATCCAGCAGGGATCGAAATTCCTGGGAGACCTGCCAAGTTGACAGGGATGGTCAAAAGGTCAGCCAAGTACATGGCAACTGGGTCGTGGTTGAGTGAATCCAAATCATAGGCAACGCTTGGAGCAGTTGGTCCCAAAATCAAGTCATAATCCGCAAAGACGTTTTCGAAATCTTGGATGATGAGGGTACGGACCTGACCAGCCTTTTTGTAGTAGGCATCGTAGTAACCTGATGAAAGACTGAAAGTACCTAGCATGATACGGCGTTTCACTTCTTCACCGAAACCTTGGCTACGGCTATTTACATAGATTTCATCAAGATTAGTCGCATCCTCTGCGCGGTAGCCGTAACGAATACCGTCAAAACGTTGCAAGTTTGAGGATGCTTCTGATGAAGCGATAATGTAGTAAACGGCA
This sequence comes from bacterium, assembly GCA_905221335.1. Classification (GTDB taxonomy): domain Bacteria; phylum Bacillota; class Bacilli; order Lactobacillales; family Streptococcaceae; genus Streptococcus. The sequence continues at coordinate 14,815 of CAJNCT010000008.1, read as the reverse complement.
ACACCGTATTTAGAGTGAGGAAGGCTGACTTCTTCGACGATAGCACCGAGTTTTTCAAAGTGTTTGGCAACGTTCAGGATAGTTTCCTTAACCTCTGGGGCAATCCCTTCACCAAGGTATTCCTTAGGCAAAGCAATTTTCATGCCCTTGATATCTTGACCGATTTTTGAAGTAAAGTCGGCGATACGGACAGGGGCAGAAGTAGAGTCTTTAGCATCTTCGCTAGCAATAGCGTTGAGCAAGAGAGCATTTTCCTTAACAGTTGGAGCAAAAGGTCCGATTTGGTCTAGGGAGCTACCAAAGGCAATGAGACCAAACCGAGAAACCGTTCCGTAGGTTGGTTTGAGACCGACGATCCCGTTGAAGGCAGCAGGCTGGCGGATAGAACCACCAGTATCAGAACCAAGTGACAAGCGGACTTGCCCTGAGGCTACAGCTGCAGCAGAACCACTTGATGAACCACCAGGAACCTTGCTGTGGTCCCAAGCATTTTTAGTGGCACCGTAGTATGATGTTTCGCCAGAACCACCCATGGCAAACTCGTCCATGTTGGTTTTCCCAACAACAATCATACCCTTAGCTTTGGCATTGGCAACGGCTGTCGCATCAAAGATTGGCTCGTAGTTGTAGAGCATTTTTGAGGCTGCAGTTGTAAGAATACCGTCTGTAGAGATATTATCCTTAACAGCGAGAGGAATTCCTGAAAGGACATTATCAGCGTCAATTCCAGCTTCATCAATAGCTTTGGCTTGGGCAAGAGCTTGTTCTTCAGCGATGGTTACAAAAGCGTTGATAGCTGTCTCGCGAGACTTGATATCTTCAAGCGTGGCTTGGGTCAATTCAGTTGCAGAAATTTCCTTTGAGACAAGGAGGTTGTGCAAGTCTTCAATAGTTTTGTTATTAAAAGTCATTAGGCATCTCCTCCATCATCTAGGATAGCTGGTACCTTGATATAGTAGTTTTCTTTTTCAGGTACGTTTTTAAACAAGCGATCACGGTCTGTTCCTTCTTCGGCCACATCAGGGCGGAGTACAGTCTTGCGGTCAGCCATAGTCGTAGTAGGTGCGACACCAGTAGTGTCGACTTCGCCCAGCAATTCAACCATATCAACAATTTTAGACAAGGTTGTCGCAAAGGCGGCAGTTTCTTCTTCAGAGAATTTTAATTTTGAAAGATTGGCAACGTGTGTTACCTCTTCTTGCGTAATTTTCATCTTGCATCCTTTCGTGAAATGATGATTTTTAGTCTGTTCTATTTTACCATATTTTCCTATAAATAAGGGAGCCAAACTGAAAAGAAATAGAAATTGAAAAATCGCTTTTAATTCGCTATAATAGTTAAACTAAAAGAAAAATTAAGTGAGACTAGAGATTAATGTAGGAAGAATTCCTCGAAAGATGAGTTAGGATAGAAAATATGCTACATAATTTTTTTACAAGATTCCAAACCGTTCCTCCTCCCATTTCACTCTTTTGGTATGGGATCATGATGCTTACTTTAGTGCTTTGTATTTATGGAGCACTTGCTTATCACAATAATCCGAAATTTGTTCGCTTGTTTAAGGGGATTCAGATCCTCCAGTTACTAGCCCTATATAGCTGGTATGTTGGTTTTGAGATTCCATTTTCAAACAGTCTCCCTTTTTATCATTGCCGTTTAGCTATGTTTGCGGTAGTTTTCTTACCAGATAAATGGCGGAGCAAGCAATATTTTGCCCTCTTAGGAGCAAGTGGAGCGGTCTTTGCCTTGATTTACCCGGTTTTTGATCCCTATGATTTTCCCCATATTACCAGTTTTTCATTTTTGATTGGGCACTATGCCCTTCTAGTGAATTCCTTGGTTTACTTGATGAATCACTATGACAAGAGCCTACTCAAGAAATATATGATAGTAGCCTATACTTTTATCCTCAATCTCTTTTTAGTTGGGGTTAATCAGGTGACTGGCGGAAATTATGGTCTCTTAAGAGATACACCGTTTATCTCGAATGCTCCTCTATGGATAAAGTACCTCCTTGTGTCGGTCATCCTTTCACTGGCTCTTGTTTTCTTTGATATTTTGTTCAAAAAACGATGGAAAAAGAGAAAACAGATGAAATCTGTACTCTAGCTTGCCTTTTCATCAGATGAGCGATTGAAAAACTCCCCAAAATCCGATATAATGGGGAGTTGAAAGGAATGGTAAAATCCAATGTAAACATCATTCTTAGCCATTGAAACAACTAAAAATAGAAAATCAAAGAAAGAGAACTTATGACTATTCAAGAAGAAATCAAGAAACGCCGTACTTTTGCCATTATCTCTCACCCGGACGCGGGTAAAACGACTATTACAGAGCAATTGCTCTATTTTGGGGGAGAGATTCGTGAGGCTGGTACCGTAAAAGGTAAGAAAACAGGGACTTTTGCTAAGTCTGACTGGATGGATATCGAGAAACAACGTGGGATTTCGGTTACTTCATCTGTTATGCAGTTTGACTATGATGGCAAGCGCGTGAATATCCTCGATACACCAGGGCATGAGGACTTCTCAGAAGATACTTATCGGACCTTGATGGCGGTGGATGCTGCGGTTATGGTCGTGGACTCTGCCAAGGGTATCGAGGCCCAAACTAAGAAATTGTTTGAGGTTGTGAAACACCGTGGCATCCCAGTCTTTACCTTTATGAACAAGCTAGACCGTGACGGGCGTGAGCCACTGGACCTCTTGCAAGAACTAGAAGAAGTCCTTGGCATTGCAAGCTATCCGATGAACTGGCCAATCGGGATGGGGAAAGCCTTTGAAGGCTTGTATGACCTCTATAACCAACGCTTGGAACTCTATAAAGGGGATGAACGCTTTGCCAGTCTGGAAGATGGGGACAAACTTTTTGGCAGCAATCCTTTCTATGCTCAGGTTAAGGACGATATCGAACTTTTGCAAGAAGCAGGAAATGAATTTTCAGAAGAAGCTATTTTAGCTGGTGAGCTAACCCCGGTCTTCTTTGGTTCAGCCCTGACCAACTTTGGGGTGCAGACCTTCCTTGAGACCTTCCTCAAGTTTGCTCCAGAACCACACGGACACAAGAAAACAAATGGTGAAATTGTGGATCCTTATGATAAGGATTTCTCAGGATTTGTCTTTAAAATCCAAGCCAACATGGATCCTCGTCACCGAGACCGTATCGCTTTTGTCCGTATCGTATCGGGTGAATTTGAGCGAGGCATGAGTGTCAACCTGCCTCGTACTGGTAAGACTGCCAAGCTTTCTAATGTCACCCAGTTTATGGCGGAAAGTCGTGAGAATGTCACAAACGCTGTTGCGGGAGATATTATCGGTGTTTACGATACTGGTACTTATCAGGTTGGAGACACCTTGACAGTTGGAAAAAACAAGTTTGAGTTTGAACCACTGCCAACCTTTACACCTGAGATTTTCATGAAAGTTTCTGCTAAGAACGTCATGAAACAAAAATCCTTCCACAAGGGGATTGAGCAGTTGGTACAAGAGGGAGCCATCCAGCTTTACAAGAATTACCAAACAGGTGAGTATATGCTAGGCGCTGTCGGACAACTCCAGTTTGAAGTCTTTAAGCACCGCATGGAAGGCGAGTACAATGCAGAAGTGGTCATGAGCCCAATGGGTAAAAAGACCGTTCGTTGGATCAAGCCTGAGGACTTGGATGAGCGGATGTCCTCAAGCCGCAATATCTTGGCCAAAGACCGTTTCGACCAGCCAGTCTTCCTTTTTGAAAATGACTTTGCCCTTCGCTGGTTTGCGGACAAGTATCCAGACGTAGAGTTGGAGGAAAAGATGTAAATCGTTACAAATGACAGCAACTTTATGTTGCTAGTCATTTGACGGTAATCGCCATGGCGACTTACCTAAACGCTTCACTAGGAAAAATCCACGAATATTATCGATTCGTGGATTTTTCTGTCGTAATGGCAAGGAATTGAACTGCCTAACTACCTCACTAACTGAGTTTTACAAATGGAATCGATTTGTAAAACTCAGTGTCGTAGTTCAGTAAATTTATTTGAATGTGTAACAACCTAAGTAACTAACGCCAAGTTTCTATTGAACTTGGTTAGGCGCTCCACTAGTAAAGTTTTACGAATAGTATCGATTCGTGGATTTTTTCATATAGTAAAGGTAATTGAAGTCAAAGGTAAATTAAAAACCCCAGAGAAATCATGGTATGTGAATTCTTCTGAGGTTTTTCTAGTTTCCATATTTCTGATAAAAATCGACCTTGACCTGGATAAAGGTTTCGGCTTCGCGTAGTAGCTGCAGGAGGGTGGCACGGGTCTCAAACTCCTCACGTGTTTTAGGGAGACTCCGATTGCGGAAGACTTGCAGATAGCGTTCAATGTCATCAAGCAGGTCGTGAGCAGGATTGGTCTGACTTAGCTGGGCAGCTATCTTTGAAAAGAGCTGAGCCAAGATCAAACTCTCACTTGCGGCTAGGTGACAAGTATTGATCTGCTGGGCCATATTTCGCAGGATACCACTTTGTCGCTGTCTCATCTCAAAGTAGTGGATGTGGTAGTCCGTCTGGTGAAAGAGGTGATCCGAGTGATCCAAATAGACTAGCTTGAGGGCTTCATCAAGGAGCTTGTCTAATTGGTCAACGAGTTGGGCTTGGTTGCGCCCGTCTCCCCTCGACAGATAGTATTTAAAGCGAAGCAGGATGTCTTTTAACTTTTCTTCGACCTGAAGGTGGTAGCTTTGGATGGCTTTCTCACGAGAGGGCATATAAAGGTTGACCAATAGAGCAAAGCTTGTCCCGATGAGAAAGAGGAGCACTTCATTGAGCAGGAGGGCTGGGGAAGTAGACTCCTGTACTAAGAGATGGCTGACCAAGACACTGCTAGGGGTGATGCCGATTTCCCAGCCCATTTTATAGGCTAGGGGCACGTAGAGAGCCAGATAGAGGCCGAGACTCCAGATGTGAAATCCTGTCAGTTGAAAGGCTAGAACACCGATAGCGAGTGCTAGGAGCATGGAAAAGAGGCGGTTACGGGCTAATTTCAGCGTACTTCTGCGCGTGTCGGAGAGGCTTAAGAGGGCGATAATTCCAGCTGAAACTGCTGATGATAAATCTAAAAAATAAGCGAGTAAACAAGCGAGACAGGTCGCTAAGATCAGTTTTGTCGTACGTTGAGTGAGAGACATGAAAATTTCCTAAAATACTAGAATGAGAGTATAAAAGACAAGGCTTGGAAGACTTGTCTTAAAAAATCTATTTTTTACGTGCCGACGCGTACTCAGCTACTGCTGTAAAGAGGACGTCGGTAGAAGAGTTCAGGGCAGTTTCGCAGGAATCTTGGACGACACCGATGACAAAACCAACTCCGACTACCTGCATGGCAACATCGTTTGAAATCCCAAAGAGACTACAAGCGACAGGAATGAGGAGGAGTGATCCGCCAGCGATTCCAGAAGCTCCGCAGGCAGAAATGGCAGCCACTACACTGAGCACAAAGGCTGTACCAAAGTCGACAGAGATTCCTAGCGTATTGACTGCAGCTAGAGTCAAAATGTTAATGGTTACGGCTGCGCCAGCCATGTTAATAGTGGAGCCAAGGGGAATAGAAACAGAGTAGGTATCTGGATTGAGTCCGAGGTCTTGGCAGAGTTTCATGTTGACAGGGATATTAGCGGCAGAACTACGAGTAAAGAAAGCTGTAATTCCACTGACACGCAAACATTTAAAAACAAGGGGGTAAGGATTTTTTCTCATAAGGAGAAAGGCAATGAGGGGATTGATGACAAGGGCCACAAAAGCCATAGTTGCAATCAAGAGTCCTAGCAAAATTCCGTAGTTAGCAAGGCTGGTAATTCCTTTATCAGAGATGGTTTTGAAGACCAAGCCCATAATTCCGAAAGGAGCCAAATTGATAATCCACTCCACAATCTTGGAAGTTACACCAGCCATGGTTTTGAGCAATTCCTTGCTGTTTTTGCTAGCTTCTCTCATAGCAAGTCCAAAGACAACAGCCCATGATAGAATTCCAATATAGTTGGCTTTGACGACGGCGTTGAGGGGATTGTCCACGAGATTCAGCAGGAGGTTGCTGAGAACTTGACCGATGCCGTCTGGTGGGGCAATCTCTGTGCTCGCACTGCTAAGAGTAATCTGGACTGGGAAGAGAAAACTAGCCAGTACAGCAATCAAGGCAGCTGCAAAGGTACCGAGTAGATAGAGAAAAATAACGGTCTTCATATTGGTATCTTGCCCTTTTTGATGTTGTGAGAGGGCATTTGCGACGAGGGTAAAGACCAAGACAGGAGCGATGGCTTTCAGACCCCCAACGAATAGGTCACCGAGAATGCCGAGCCCCGACAGACTAGGAAAAAGTAGCCCTAGAGAGGCTCCAAGAAGCATGCCGATTAGGATACGTTTGATGAGGCTGGCCTTGTTCCAGGCTCGAATGATTCTTTTCATAATAGTCTCCTTCAAAGTGTATTGTTTATGATTATAGTATAAATATGCCGTTGAGGCAAGTCTTTTTTTGAGTTTGGGGGAATATCGGAATATTTATGAGGGATTTGAACGGGATGATTTGTGGTATAATACTAAAAAGGAGTTTTGTATGCAAGAATTTTTTCAACGTTATCTTGATAAATTGGATGTAACAACTGTATTAGAGAATGTCTTGACCAAGGTGATCTCTCTTTTGATTCTCTTTCTGTTGTTTTATATAGCTAAAAAGATGCTTCATGCGACTGTCCGAAAGATTGTCAAGCCCTCGCTTAAATTTTCAAATCGGGATGCAGGCAGACAAAAGACCATTTCTCGTTTGCTTGAGAATATTTTTAACTATACCCTTTATTTCTTTTTAATCTACTGTGTCTTGTCCATTTTGGGCTTGCCAGTTTCCAGCCTCCTTGCTGGGGCAGGAATTGCTGGGGTTGCCATTGGGATGGGTGCACAAGGTTTTCTGTCCGATGTCATCAATGGTTTCTTTATCCTCTTTGAACGCCAGCTCGATGTGGGCGACGAAGTAGTCCTCACAAATGGTCCTATTACCGTATCTGGAAAGGTTGTCAGTGTAGGAATTCGTACGACCCAACTTCGAAGTGACGACCAAGCCCTTCACTTTGTTCCCAACCGAAATATCACTGTTGTTAGCAACTTCTCTCGTACAGAGTAGGTCTGCTATTTTGGCAGATTTGTGGTACAATAGAAAGAGTTTGGTAAAGGAGAGAGTATGCTATTTGTAGAGAAAAAACTAGGTCACAATTGTACCTGGATAGACCTTGATGTGGACAAGATTAAAAACATGGAAGATCTTTCTGACGTCTATGGATTGGACAAGGAAACCATCGAGTATGCTCTAGATAGAAATGAACGAGCCCACATGGATTATAACCGTGAAACGGGGACGGTAACCTTCATTTATAATGTTCTTGATTTAGAAAAAGACAAGGAATATTATGAAGCGATTCCGATGACCTTTATCGTTGAAAAACAACGACTAATCACTATCAGCAATCACAAGAATACTTATGTGATTAAACGCATGGCGACCTATCTTGAAAGCCATGAAATTATTTCAATCTACAAATTTCTTTTTGCCAGTTTAGAGATTATTAGCAATGCTTATTATCCAGTTATTGAAGAGATGGATAAAAGTAAGGATGAAATCAGTGCACTTCTTCGTCAAAAAACAACTAAAAAGAATCTTTTTGCCCTCTCTGACTTGGAAACCGGTATGGTTTACTTGACAGCTGCTGCCAAACAAAATCGTCTCCTCTTGGAACATATCCAAGGGCATGCTCTTTATCGCAATCTTAATGAGGTAGAAAGAGAGCAGTTTGATGATGCTATGATTGAAGCGCATCAGTTGGTTTCGATGACAGACTTGATTTCTCAAGTTTTGCAACAACTCTCAGCCTCTTACAACAACATCCTAAATAATAATTTGAATGATAATTTGACAACTTTGACAATTATCTCAGTCTTGCTGGCTATCCTTGCGGTTATTACAGGATTCTTCGGAATGAATGTCCCTTTACCGTTTACAGATGAACCGAATGCTTGGATTTATATTTTGATAGCTAGTCTCATTTTATGGGCAGTCTTAGCCCAATGTTTAAAGAAAATTGCTAGAAATTAAAAAGAAAAGGAGCCAGAATGGCGATTGAAAATTACATGCCAGATTTTGCTGTGGAAGCAGTCTATGATCTGACAGTCCCAAGCCTGCAAGCGCAGGGAATCAAGGCTGTTTTGGTCGATCTGGATAATACCCTCATTGCTTGGAACAACCCTGATGGGACGCCAGAGATGAAGCAATGGCTACATGACCTTCGTGACGCAGGTATTCGTGTCATCGTGGTCTCAAATAATACCAAAAAACGAGTTCAACGTGCAGTTGAGAAATTTGGAATTGATTACGTTTATTGGGCCTTGAAGCCCTTCACCTTTGGGATTGACCGTGCCATGAAGGAATTTCACTATGAGAAAAATGAAGTGGTTATGGTCGGCGATCAGCTCATGACGGATATTCGGGCAGCGCATCGTGCAGGCATTCGCTCGATCTTGGTCAAACCCTTGGTCCAACATGACTCCATCAAAACGCAGATCAATCGAGCTCGTGAGCGCCGTGTCATGCGCAAAATTACTGAAAAGTACGGACCGATTACATATAAAAAAGGAATTTAACTATGGAAGAAATTCTCTGTATTGGTTGTGGAGCAACCATTCAGACGACAGACAAGACTGGTCTTGGATTTACTCCCCAGTCAGCACTCGAAAAAGGTTTGGAGACTGGCGAAGTCTATTGCCAACGCTGTTTCCGTCTCCGCCATTACAATGAAATCACAGATGTCCAGTTGACGGACGATGATTTTCTCAAGCTCTTGCACGAAGTGGGAGATAGTGATGCCTTGGTAGTCAATGTCATTGACATCTTTGACTTCAATGGATCAGTTATCCCAGGCTTGTCACGTTTTGTATCGGGCAATGATGTCCTCTTGGTTGGAAATAAGAAAGATATCCTGCCCAAGTCAGTTAAGCCGGGTAAGATTAGCCAGTGGCTCATGGAACGTGCCCACGAAGAAGGACTTCGTCCTGTTGATGTCGTCCTGACTTCAGCCCAAAACAAACATGCCATTAAGGAAGTCATTGACAAGATTGAACACTACCGTAAGGGCCGTGATGTCTACGTGGTCGGTGTGACCAACGTTGGAAAGTCAACTCTCATCAACGCCATTATCCAAGAAATCACAGGTGACCAGAATGTCATCACGACTTCACGTTTCCCAGGAACAACCTTGGACAAGATTGAGATTCCGCTTGACGACGGATCTTATATCTACGATACACCAGGGATTATCCACCGCCACCAGATGGCCCACTACTTGACGGCTAAAAACCTCAAGTATGTCAGCCCTAAAAAGGAAATCAAGCCCAAAACCTATCAGCTTAACCCTGAGCAAACTCTGTTTTTAGGTGGTCTTGGACGCTTTGACTTCATATCAGGAGAAAAGCAAGGATTCACAGCCTTCTTTGACAATGAACTCAAACTCCATCGTACCAAGCTAGAAGGAGCAACTGACTTCTACGACAAGCACCTTGGAACCCTTCTGACACCACCAAATAGCAAGGAAAAAGAAGATTTTCCAAAACTAGTCCAGCATGTATTTACCATCAAGGACAAGACTGACTTAGTCATCTCAGGACTCGGCTGGATCCGCGTAACAGGAACAGCCAAAGTCGCCGTCTGGGCACCAGAAGGCGTCGCCGTCGTCACACGAAAAGCAATTATTTAAACACAGAAAGGAAAGGGTTGTCTTTATTAAGGCGAGCGTTGCGAGCCCGTAGAGAATACTTTTCGCCGTGGTGTTAGTTGGTACAAGTGATTGTACCAACTGCGGAAAATTTGAGACCTTAGGCTCAAATTTTAGTCATGAAAGTTCGAAGGACTTTGCTGACGTCCGTCACCACTTTAGAAAAGTATAAAAAGAAACTCTTTTTAAGAAATTATGTCATTAACATCAAAACAACGTGCCTTCCTCAACAGCCAGGCACACACCCTCAAACCCATCATCCAAATCGGGAAAAATGGACTCAACGACCAAATCAAAACCAGCGTCCGTCAAGCTCTTGACGCCCGTGAATTGATTAAAGTTACGCTCTTGCAAAATACAGATGAAAACATCCACGAAGTAGCTGAAATCTTGGAAGAAGAAATCGGTGTGGATACTGTCCAAAAAATCGGACGCATCTTGATTTTGTTTAAACAATCCAGCAAGAAAGAAAATCGCAAGATTTCTAAAAAAGTCAAAGAAATCTAAAACCTACTCCAAACAACTGTTTTTACAGAGAATTAAAGGAAGACGAGCCTATGGCAATCGAATTATTGACTCCCTTTACCAAGGTAGAGTTGGAGCCAGAAATCAAGGAGAAAAAACGCAAACAAGTCGGGATTTTAGGGGGGAATTTTAACCCTGTTCATAATGCCCATCTTGTTGTGGCAGACCAAGTACGACAACAGTTGGGACTGGACCAGGTCCTGCTCATGCCCGAATACCAACCTCCTCATGTAGATAAGAAGGAAACCATCCCCGAGCACCATCGTCTCAAGATGCTTGAGTTGGCTATTGAGGGGATTGAAGGCCTAGCCATTGAAACCATTGAGTTAGAGCGTAAGGGGATTTCCTACACCTACGACACCATGAAGATTTTGACCGAACAACATCCAGATACGGATTATTACTTCATTATCGGAGCGGATATGGTGGACTATCTGCCTAAGTGGTACCGAATTGATGAGCTGGTCGACATGGTTCAGTTTGTAGGGGTTCAGCGTCCACGCTACAAGGCAGGGACTTCCTATCCAGTTATCTGGGTGGATGTGCCTCTCATGGACATCTCGTCGAGCATGGTGCGTGACTTCATTGCCCAAGGTCGGAAACCTAACTTTCTCCTACCTCAGCCAGTGCTAGACTACATCGAGAAGGAGGAGCTTTACTGATGGCATACCAAGACTATATCAACTGTTCCCGTGAGGAATTGCTAGAAAAAATGGCAGAGCTTCTACCTGAAAAACGCTTAACCCATTGTCTTGGTGTAGAGCGAGCAGCTATAGAGTTAGCTGAGAGATTTGGAGTCGATACCGAGAAAGCTGGTCTAGCAGGCCTCCTTCATGATTATGCTAAAAAGCTGTCAGATCAGGAATTTCTAGACTTGATTGACCGTTATCAATTAGACCCTGACCTTAAAAACTGGGGTAATAATGTATGGCATGGCATGGTTGGTATCTACAAGATTCAGGAAGATTTGGATTTGCATGATTCAGAAATTCTGCGAGCCATTGAGATTCATACAGTTGGGGCTGGTCAGATGACAGACTTAGATAAGGTTGTCTATGTCGCAGACTACATCGAGCACAATCGTATCTTTCCAGGTGTGGATCAGGCGCGTGAGATTGCAAGTTTGTCACTCAATAAGGCAGTGGCCTATGAAACAGCTCGTACCGTGGAGCATCTAGCTCATCAGGGATTCCCTATCTATCCCCAAACCCTTGAAACCTATAACGCCTTTGTGCACTATTTGAAAGAGGACTAAATGAACGAAAAAGAATTACTAGAACTAGTCGTGAAAGCGGCTGATGAGAAACGTGCGGAGGATATCCTTGCACTTGACGTACAAAATTTGACCAGCGTGACGGACTACTTTGTCATCACGAGCTCGATGAATAGCCGTCAGTTGGACGCTATCGCTGACAATATCCGTGAAAAAGTAGCTGAAGCAGGCTTTAAAGGCAGCCATGTTGAAGGCGATGCAGCTGGAGGCTGGGTCTTGCTAGACCTCGGTGGTGTCGTTGTGCATATCTTCTCAGAAGAAATGCGTGCCCACTATAACCTAGAAAAACTATGGCATGAGGCGGAGTCAGTAGATATTTCAGAAGCCTTGGCCTAGTAGATGAACTCAGTTGCAGTCAACTGGGTTTATTTGCTTAATTTAGAAGAAATTGATAGAAAGGTGAGAGCGTCGTGTTTTGTTCATCTCGAAACTGAATACGAGCTAAAAGCTCCGAGAAAAAGAGTAACTTCCTTTGTATCTGACGATACAGCAGAAAGTTTCCTATTTTTTCCTTGCTTTTAACGCTCTTTGTATCTTAGAAAGGATTTGAACCCGTCCTGTAATCGTCGGAAAATAGATAGCTTAGTCTTGGATCAGGATCCTAAGTCTAAGCTCCTAATTTTCATTCCGATTACGGGCGGACTTGGTATAATGAATATGGCGACTTATGAAACCTTTGCGGCTGTTTACGATGCTGTGATGGACGATAGTTTATACGATAAATGGACGGATTTTTCTCTGCGTCATTTGCCTAAGACCAAGGAGAGAAAGAAACTCTTGGAGCTGGCTTGTGGAACAGGCATCCAGTCTGTCCGCTTTTCTCAGGCTGGTTTTGATGTGACGGGGCTTGATTTAAGCGCGGATATGTTGAAGATTGCGGAGAAGAGAGCGGCTTCAGCCAAGCAAAAGATTGATTTTATTGAAGGCAATATGCTGGATTTATCCAAGGCAGGTAAATATGATTTTGTCACTTGCTATTCGGATTCTATTTGCTACATGCAGGATGAGGTGGAAGTAGGGGACGTCTTTAAGGAAGTGTATAATGCCCTCAACGAAGATGGAGTATTTATCTTTGATGTACATTCGACCTACCAGACAGATGAAGTTTTTCCAGGCTATTCTTACCATGAAAATGCGGAAGATTTTGCCATGCTTTGGGACACCTATGAGGACGAAGCACCTCACTCCATCGTGCATGAGTTGACCTTCTTTATCAAGGAGGCTGACGGTTCCTTTAGTCGCCACGATGAAGTGCATGAGGAGCGGACCTATGAGGTCTTGACCTATGATATATTGCTGGAACAGGCTGGTTTCAAGTTCTTCAAACTCTATTCGGACTTTGAGGATAAGGAGCCAACAGAGACAAGTACCCGTTGGTTTTTTGTAGCTCAGAAGTAGGAGAACATCATGACCATCACAGGTATTATCGCGGAGTTCAACCCTTTTCATAATGGCCACAAATACCTGCTTGAGCAGACGAAGGGGTTGAAAATTGTGGCCATGTCTGGAAATTTCATGCAACGAGGAGAGCCGGCTATCGTGGACAAGTGGACACGGGCTCAGATGGCGCTTGAAAATGGAGCGGATCTGGTAGTGGAATTGCCCTTTTTAGTCAGTGTTCAGGCGGCAGATTTCTTTGGCCAAGGAGCTGTGGATATCTTGGCTCACTTGGGCATTGATACTCTAGCTTTCGGGACAGAGGAAGTTCTGGATTATCAAAAGATATCTGACTTATACACAGAGCAAGGTACTGAGATGGAGAAATTTGTGGAAAATTTGCCTGATTCATTATCTTATCCCCAGAAAACCCAAGCCATGTGGAAGGAATTTGCCGGTCTTGATTTTTCAGGCAACACGCCCAATCATGTCCTTGCTCTGGCCTATGCCAAGGCGGTTGCAGGACGCAACATCAAGCTTGAGCCGATTCGGCGTCAGGGAGCGGGTTATCATTCTGTGGACAAGGAGGTGGCCTTTGCCTCGGCAACAGCCCTCCGTCAGCATCAATCAGACCAAGATTTCTTAGAACGTTTTATGCCTTCGGTTGCCCTCTTTGAGCAGGCTAGTAAGATGAGTTGGGATGACTATTTTCCCTTGCTCCGCTATCAAATCTTGTCAAACCCATACTTAACGACCATCTATCAGGTCAATCAAGAAATGGCTAATCGCATCAAGGATGCTATCAAAACAGCCCAGTCTGTGGAGGAATTGGTCGAGGCGGTTGCGACCAAGCGTTATACCAAGGCGCGTGTACGTCGCCTCTTGACCTATATTTTGGTGCAGGCCAGAGAAAGTGACTTGCCAGAAGGCCTCCATGTCCTTGGCTTTACCGAAAAAGGCAGACAACATCTCAAGTCTCTGAAAGAGCAGGTCTCTCTAGTCAGCCGAATTGGCAAAGAACCTTGGGATGTTATGACCCAAAAGGCAGATCAGATCTACCAACTAGGACACCCAAGCATCGCAGAGCAGAATTTCGGCAGAGTGCCGATTAGAATGGAAATAAGTGGAAACTGTAGTGGGTGATATATAACGAAGCATAGAGGGAATCAGATTGGTTCTCTCTTTTGTCATGTTTAAAGCGATGAAAATTCTGGTTTTGACATTGTCAAAGTTCTAACAATCAAAGGCATTTCGTTTAATGACTATGATAAGGTTGATAGTGGCTCCCCGTTTTGTATGAGAACAGGGTGTTCCAAAGCGTTAATAATCTTGTCCTCATCTGTATCTTTCGAAAACGTCTGAAAAACGATTAAAAGTATGGGATTTACAAAAGAAATGATCTCTTCTAATGATGGTTTGGTTATTTTTTATTGGAAGTATTACAGGAAGGTATTTCGAAAATTGTAAGAGAGCCTTAATTATTTGAGCCTTAAAAGCGAATTTTAGATAAAAATTAGGCGTTTTCATTTGTCATTTCGCATATAATTACTTGAAAAGGGCAATCCGTTTTGGTAAAATGATAAATGGTATATACTAGATAAAAGCAACTGGTATATCCCAGATGGAATCTGCTTTTTCTGAGTCAAAGGGATAAAAACTGAAACTGACTGCGGTTTTATTATTTTGGTTTTGAGAGGCAGCGCAACTACGCTTTGTTAATGGTCATGAGGTTAACAAAGGGTCGCAATTGGATAAAAGAAAGGAATAGAATGTTTCGAAGTAAAAAATTTAACAAAGATTTCGAGATCGTAGATGAGAAAAAGCGTTATAAGCTTTACAAGTCGGGTAAAAACTGGGTAAAAGC